>SKXZ01000086.1 GCA_007128145.1 Candidatus Nitricultor lacus
CGCCCAAAAAAAGCACCCGCTTTTCGTATCTCATTGGCCGAATCAGGGTGATGGAAAAGGGGCTTGTAAACAGTAGGGTATTGGAAAGTGCCTTGCGGTCTGACGATTTCGAGCAAGCCAGGAGGGTTATATCTGAACTTCCCGGTTTGGGTGAAATGATACAGAATATCGAAAAAGAACCCGATGCAATTGACCGCTCACTGGTTACCAATTTTTGGGATACGGTGAAAGGGATCGGAAGCCATAAAGCAGGAAGGAATATCGCCCGCTTTTTCTCCCTGCCTTTTGATTTTGCCAATGCGAAACTTGCCGTGAAACGGAACTATTTGTCATCCCAGGCACAAGTCAGGGAATACCCTGGGGAAATACCCCGTGAAAAATTTTCAGGGTTCATCGGTGGAGAAAGCCGGGAATTTCTTCCCGAAGCTTTCCGCCATGGGCTGGAAGAGGCGTGGATGGGATACGAAAATACCCGTGACCCCCAGCATATCGAGCTCGTACTCGATCGGTATGCTCTCGAAGAGGCTCTCAGTTTAGGCAGAACTTACGAGAGTGCAGTGCTGCGAAACTGGGTAATAGCTTATGTGATCTTTGCCTTTATTCGAGCTGCGTTGCGGGCCCGTTTCCAGGAGCGAAGTGTGGAGACTCTGGGTCATCTGTATTTCAAAAACCCCTATATTCGCATGGCAGATTTGGAAGAGTTGATCTCCGGCAGTGAAGAAAATGTGCGGGAGAGCATTTCTAAACTGGGTTTTGCCGATCTTATTCCTGCTAGTGAGGGTTTTCAGAATAACCCCGCGCACTTGGCAGAACTTGAAAAGGCAATGGATGATTATCTCATGAGATTTATCAGAAGATACCGGACATCGGCGTTTGGTCCTGAACCGGTATTCGGTTTTTTATATGCCAGGTTGACTGACACCCGGAATCTGCGGATTATTCTTTTGGGTAAATATTTCGGTCTTGCTGAAGAGGACCTGCGAGCAAAAACCAGGGAGTGCTATCATGAGTAACTCACACTCCAAGCTTGCGTTTATAGGGGGTGAAGAAAATACCCTGTGTTTCAGGGGAATGGGTTTTGATGTGTACTCAGCCAATTCGCTGGATAAACTGAAACACTATCTTCCAGAGCTGAGACGGAACGAATATTCCCTCATTTTGGTGGAATGGCGGTATTATAACCAGGTTAAAGAACACTTTGCTGACCGCCGGTCGGAAGCACTTCCGGTGATACTGGGTATTCCAACACGTACTGATGAAATGGGGAGAGGAAGCTCTTTTATGCGTAAACTCGTGGTACAGGCCATCGGAAGTGACAGAATGCTGCGTGGAGAGGAATGATGTCCATGAATGAAAACAACAAGGGAGTCCTGATAAGCGTGAACGGTCCGGTGGTCGTTGCTGCCGGTCTTAAAGGCGCAAAGATGTATGATTTGGTTAAGGTGGGCGAAGAGCACCTCTTTGGAGAAATTATTGAGCTCGAACGGGATAATACCACTATACAGGTGTATGAAGAGACAGCCGGCATCAGGCCGGGCGAACCGGTAGAATCGACTTTCGAGCCCTTGAGTGTGGAACTGGGACCGGGGTTGATTGGACAGATATTTGACGGTATCCAGCGCCCGCTCGAGGCCGTGCAGGATCAGGCAGGGGATTTTATCACCCGCGGAATCGAGGTCCCTTCCCTGGACCGGGAAAAGAAATGGGACTTCGAACCGAAAGTGGAAAAAGGGCAGGAAGTGAGCGCTGGCGACGTACTGGGCCAGGTGCAGGAGAGTACGACAATAGCCCACAAGGTGATGGTCCCGCCCAATATTTCCGGTAAAGTCAAATCAGTGGAGAAAGGGTCTTTTACTATAGAAGAAACGGTTGCAATAATAGAAAATGAAGAGGGAAAAGAAGTGCCCATTGCCATGCTGCAACGCTGGCCGGTACGGAGTCCCCGCCCCTTCAAGCGTAAACTTGCTCCTTCCGAACCACTGGTGACCGGACAAAGAGTTATCGATACCTTCTTCCCCATCACCAAGGGAGGGGTTGCCTGTATTCCAGGTCCTTTTGGGAGTGGAAAGACGGTAGTGCAGCACCAGTTGGCCAAGTGGTCGGATGCCGATATCATTGTCTTTGTCGGTTGCGGTGAGCGGGGGAACGAAATGACGGACGTACTGATGGAGTTTCCCGAGCTTATTGACCCCTATACAAACGAACCCTTGATGAAAAGAACTGTCCTTATCGCCAATACCTCCAATATGCCCGTTGCGGCAAGGGAAGCATCGGTCTACACGGGGATAACTATTGCCGAATATTACCGTGACATGGGGTATAAGGTGGCGCTAATGGCCGATTCAACATCCCGCTGGGCTGAGGCGCTGAGAGAAATATCCGGGCGCCTGGAGGAGATGCCCGGTGACGAGGGATTTCCTGCTTATCTCGGTACCCGTATAGCCAGTTTTTATGAACGAGCAGGTCGTGTGGAGTGTTTGGCTCAAGAGGATAGGCAGGGATCTTTGAGTGTGATCGGTGCGGTGTCGCCTCCCGGAGGAGACTTGTCAGAGCCTGTGACTCAAAACACCCTGCGGGTGGTGCAGGTCTTCTGGGGGCTGGAGGATCGCTTGGCCTATAAGCGCCATTTTCCTGCCATAAACTGGTTGATCAGCTATTCCCTATATATTAATAATCTGGAGGAGTACTGGGAAAAATCGGTTGCTCCGGATTTATCCGCTTACCGTACCGAAGCACTTCGACTTTTACAACAGGAATCGGAACTGGAGGAAATCGTTCGCCTTGTGGGCATGGAATCACTTTCATTCCGGGAACGGTTCGTTTTGGAAGTAGCGAGAATGATACGTGAAGACTTTTTACAACAAAGTGCTTTCCATGAAATGGATACATTTTCTTCTCAAAAAAAGCAGTACCTTATTTTGAAGGCCATTCTCATCTATCACAAGGAAGGAGAGAAGGGCTTGGAAAAAGGCCTTTCCCTGCGTGATTTATTATCAATACCGGCCAGGGAACGAATAGGACGGGCGAAATACATTCAAGAAGAGGAATTGGAAAGCCTGGAGAAGATTTTCGATGATATCCAGGAGCAAATCAGCGAAAAAACCAGGGGTGAGGTAGAGAGTAATGTTTAAAGAGTACACTACAGTTACCGAGATTGCTGGACCCTTGCTCACCATAGAACAGATCGAAGATGCTCAATACATGGAAATAGTAGAGATAGAATTGGGGGGTGGAGAGCGCCGGCGTGGTCAGGTGTTGATGACCAGTAAAGATAAAGCCCTGGTCCAGGTTTTCGAGGGAACAGAAGGCATAGGTATCGGGTCTACCAAGGTGAAATTCCTGGGGCGGGTGATGGAGCTCCCCGTATCTTCTGATATTCTGGGCCGGGTGTTCAGCGGATCGGGTGTGCCCATCGATGACGGTCCCGAAATAATCCCTGAAGCACGCTTGAACATAAACGGGAATCCCATCAATCCCGTAGCGCGGGATTATCCCACTGACTTTATCCAGACAGGGGTATCTGCCATAGACGGCTTGAACACCTTAGTACGCGGTCAGAAACTGCCCATATTTTCCGGTTCCGGTCTTCCGCATTCGCGGTTGGCCGCACAGATAGCCCGACAGGCGAAAGTACTGGGACGGGAAGAAAAATTTGCCGTGGTGTTTGCAGCATTAGGTATCACATTCGAGGAATCAAATTACTTTATCTCGGAATTGCGAAATACCGGGGCGATTGAACGTTCTATTCTTTTTGTCAACCTGGCTGATGACCCTGCTGTGGAGCGCATTATTACGCCCAAGCTCGCACTCACCGCTGCTGAGTATTTAGCATTTGACCTTGATATGCAGGTGCTCGTTGTACTTACGGATATGACTAATTACTGTGAAGCTCTGCGGGAAATTTCCGCGGCGAGAAGAGAAGTTCCGGGACGCCGGGGGTACCCTGGTTACCTGTATACGGATTTGGCCACCATGTATGAGCGGGCCGGGCGTATCAAGGGGAGAGCGGGTTCCATTACCCAGATTCCAATCCTCACCATGCCTGAGGATGACAAGACACACCCGATACCCGATCTTACGGGATATATTACAGAGGGCCAGATTATCGTTTCCCGGGAACTTTCCCGGAAGGGAATATATCCCCCCATTGACGTATTACCCTCATTGTCTCGTCTGCGTGATAAGGGTATCGGGAAGGACAGGACTCGTGAAGACCATCCGGATGTAGCAAGTCAGCTCTTTGCAGCCTATGCCCGGGGGAGGGAAGCTGCGGAACTGGCTACTATTCTTGGTGAGGCGTCATTGACTGATGAAGACCAGATTTTCATGCGTTTTTCCGAAGCATTTGAAAAACGGTTTGTTTTACAAGGTGAATATGAAAACCGGGATATTGAGGATACGCTCACGATTGGGTGGAATCTTCTGCGCATGATACCTCGAGGAGAGCTCAAGCGTATCCGGGATGAGTACCTGGATCGCTATTATGAAGAAGAGGGTAAGAAGGTAGAAGCTCAAGTAACGCATCAGGAGGAAAACGAGTGAAGCTCAACGTCAATCCCAACCGGATGGAGTTGATGAAGCTAAAAAAACGCTTGAACATAGCCACGCGTGGACATAAGCTCCTGAAGGATAAGTTGGACGCCATGAACCAGACCTTCATTCGAGTGGTACGGGAAAACAGTACATTGCGGGAGGAAATAGAAAAAGAAATCGTTAAAGCCTTTGAAGCACAGAACAAGGCTTCCCTCATGCTTTCCGAGCAGGATAAGGAATTGATTACCCTCCTTTCTCACCAGAAAATTGTCCTTGATGTATCCACCCGTCATATTACCGGTGTACGGCTTCCTCATTTTAACGTCAAGGCGGAGGGGGATCCCTTTACCTATAGCCTTGTCTCGACTCCCGCTGAGATGGACGAAGCATTTCGCTCCTTTTCCAGGGTTTTAGCGAAGATGGTCAAACTTGCCGAGGCGGAAAAGACCATTGAGTTGTTGGCGGAAGAAATACAAAGGACCCGCCGAAGGGTAAATTCGCTCGAGTATGTGCTTATCCCCAATCTGAAAGAAACAATCGCCTATATTAACTTGAAACTCGATGAGAGAGCACGTTCTGCTATATCTGGTATAATGAGGATAAAAGGGTCCCTGCAGTAAGTGAAGCAGTTGTAGCCTGAAGGAGTAAAGCGATGCTTATCGCCGTTCTCTCGGATATACACGGAAACTACGATGCTTTGCAAAAAGTATCTCCTTTGCTTACTGAAGCTGAGGAGATTGTGGTTTTAGGTGATACTGTTGGTTATGGTGCAGAACCCGATGATTGCGTGCACTGGGTCCGAGAGAAAGCAGCCCTTTGTTTGATGGGCAACCATGATGCTGCCTGTGTCGATGAACTTCCCTTGACATGGTTTAACCCTACAGCCGCTGAAGCCGTGGAATGGACACGAAAAAACCTTTCACCAGCTTCTTACCGCTATTTACAGGAACTTCCTCAAGGCATGGAACATCGCCATGGAGCTTCCTGGGTCCACGGAAGTCCTGCTGAACCACTGGTGGAGTACATCACGCATGCCAGCATCGCTCTTGGAATATTCGATCGGTTCGACTTCTCTGTATGTTTTTTCGGGCATACCCATGTCGCGGAAGTGTATGAGTACCAGGATGGCATGGTCCATACGCACTCTTTCGCAGGGGGCGGGACCATAACCCTTGACCCGCAACGACGCTATCTGGTAAATCCCGGCAGTATCGGGCAACCCAGGGACGGAAACCCCCAAGCTTCCCTTGCCTTGTATAACAGCGATGAAGGTACGGTTCACGTTAAACGAGTTAAATACGACTTTCGAAAGGCTGGAGAAAAAATCCTCTCCGCCGGTCTTCCTGAAATGCTGGCACTCCGGTTACTTGCGGGCAACTGATAGTAATGCAGTGAGTAGTGAGTCGTAAGGTATCAGTGTATATGAAAGCCGGATTCTCCACGGGGGGTAATAGCTTGAAAAAGGTTTTTCGAAAGTATCTTTTTTGTACACATAAAAAGGAATTACGGGACGCTCTAAAGCGAGGGTTTCTTCTCGCGGCAGGTTTTTTTGCCTTGGTCTGGATGCTCTTCCGTGTAATACCCAAACCCTCTCGAATAACTTACCCCTGCGTACGCTCTTCAGCTCCTTTTGCCATGCTTTTTCTTGCTTGGGTGGGGGGACTGTTTCCAGCCGTGCTGGGCATGCGGAATCAGGAGACGGGAAAGCGGAGGAAGCGGATCATATGGGGAGTAAGCGCGGGGGCGATGATCGCTCTTTTCATGGTGATATGGGGATCATATTTCCCGGCACCGGTAGGAGGAATGTTTTTCAGCGGAGTGGCAACTGTGCTTGGAGAGCACGGACCAATGGGAACACCACGGGGAATACACCCGGGACGAGTGGTGTGGGCTTTTGACCCCGAAACAACACGCTGGGATGGAAACAGCCAGTTCTGGTGGACTGATGAATTTACCGATAGTGTAGCGATAGAGAAGATGCTCACTCAATCTCTATATGCCCTTACTGGTGAAGAGGAAACTTCTCAAGCGTGGGATAGCCTTTTTCGGCACTTTAACGGTAAGCGCCATGGCGAGAATGCCGGATACGTGAAGGGTGAAAAAATAGCGGTTAAGATCAATCTCAACAACTCCCGAAGCCATGCTGATGCTGATAACGAAGTGTGTACATCACCACAACTTCTTCTTGCCCTTGCGCGGAGTTTGGTTGAAGGAGCAGGTGTGGCCGAGGAGGATCTTGTATTTTACGATGCTTCCCGCTGGGTACCGGATAAAATCTTTGTCCCCTTTCAGGAAGAATTTCCCGGTATACGGTTTGTTGATGTTGCTGGAGGGAATGGTAGAGAACAAGCTGTAGTGGACCCGGAAGGGCAGGTTTTTTACAGCGGAGTAAACATAGAAAAGCCGGATCTTTTGCCCACCGTGGTTACCCGAGCTGATTATCTTTTAAACGTCGCGTGCTTGAAAAAACATACCACCACTGCGGTCACTTTTGGAGCGAAAAACCATTTTGGTTCTGTATACCACCAGCAAAGTGGGCAATGGACACCAAGTCACCTGCATGGTCCGGTCAACACCCGCACCAATCCCATGGGAAGCGCAAATCCACTGGTGAATCTTATGGCTCACCCCGAAGTTGGCGAAAAGACGGTTTTGTACATTATTGACGGAATCTATGGGGCTCTTTCCATGATGAATGTTCCACCTGCGCGTTTTGAGAGTGCTCCTTTTAACGGACACTGGAGTTCAAGTATTTTATTGAGCCAGGATGGGATTGCGATCGAATCTGTAGCTCTCGATATACTTCATCGGGAAGAACCCCTCAATCCAAATCCTGATAACTATCTCCATGAAGCATCACAAGTCGGAAATCCTCCCTCCGGGACACAGTATGATCCGGCGGGAACCGGCAGGGTGAACCGGAGCCTCGGTGTACATGAACATGCCATTAACGATTTTGAATACGTTGGAAACAGGGAACCGGGAAGAGGTATCGAGCTCATCACCCTTTTCCGCTGAGAGAAACCCTCACCTTTTTTGATCCAGTATGGGACCGAAGTTATGAGCCTGGTAATCCATAGAGTGACTTACATTCTATTCTGACATCTTAATTAATTCTAAAACCTACCTTTTCATCCCTCTTTTTCCTCATCGGAAGGCGGTTCACCCTCCAGTTCCATCTTCATAGAGAAAAACTTCATAAGGTCTTTAAGGGTGATGATGCCAATAAGTTTATCTCCTTCTACCACGAGCAGCCGGCTGTTTCCTTCTTTATTCATCCGGGAGAGGGCTGTCATGGCGTCTTCTTCCGGGGAGATGGTATTATTAAAAGAGCAGGCATTCGTCAATTCTCCAACCGTTCGATTCTCCCATTCCTCCCGTGGTACGGATTTTAATGCGCGGGTCGTCAAACATCCATGAAGATTTACTTCATCATCGACAACCGGGAACATTTTATGGTGGTACCGATAGACATAATCCTCCATGAAGTTCTTTATGCTCAAGCCAGGGGGGACTGTCGTTGGGTCTTCCTTCATAAAGCGCCGGACTTTTTCACCATGAAGTGTTTTCATTAACAATACACGCTGGAAGGAAGCTTGTGAGGCGTTTTGAATGAAAAGGCCGATCAGGAAAAGCCAAACACCAGTCAATAAATTCCCTTGTAAAAAATTGAGCACGCCCACTGCTACCAGAAAAATCCCAAAACCAGTTCCAAAATAGGAGGCGATACGGGTTGCCCATTGTAAATTTTTCTTCCAGGACCAGAGTGCTGACCGGAGAACCCGCCCTCCGTCCAGGGGGAAAGCGGGGATCATGTTGAATCCGGCGAGGATGAAGTTGATGATACCCATATACCAAAACACTCCTAAGACACCTGGAAAGATACCGGCAGCAGATCCACCGAGAAAGAGCAGGTAGAAAATCACTCCCATTACGACACTTGCAATGGGGCCGGCAATGGCCATAAAAAATTCAGAACGGGCACTTGGTGGTTCAGATTCCATCTCCGCGACCCCCCCAAAGATGAAGAGGGTGATTCCCTTGATAGGCATACCGAAGCGTCGTGCTACCAGCGAATGAGAGAATTCATGAACGGTGATGGAGAAAAAAAGCCCCAAGGCTCCAAAAACGCCCATCACCCAGTAGGTGGTTGAAGGGAGACCTTCGAAATACATGGGAAAAAGCCCCTGACCAAGGGACCATATGATCAAGAAAAGGATGATCAGCCAGCTGAGGTCTACCTTTACTTCAAAACCGAGCAAGGAAAACAACCTGAGAGAGTTGCCGGTCATTGAAAGCCTCCTCTGTAAATGCCGTGAGGAGTGAGTAGGGAGTCGTAAGTAGTGGAAAACCGCTTCACCTTCCCCTCTTCCCCCTTTCACCTCTTCACCGCTTTTATTATCACGAGTGGTGCTTCGCATATCCATTGTAACAGAAGATAGGGAAAAATATTCGTACCCTCTTCGGTCAAGCCTCTTGAGCAATGTCCGTGTGTTGAAAATCGGTAAAAAGATATTTATAATAAGAAGTAGTAGTAAGAAAAAATATGTGCTGTTTTCAATTATGTGCGCCCGTAGCTCAACTGGATAGAGTGGCGGCCTCCGGAGCCGTAGGTTGAAGGTTCGAATCCTTTCGGGCGCACCATTTTTATACATTTCTGTTCCAGGTATTTTTCTCATGCAGGCAACGTACAATAGCCTATACCCAGATTGATGTTTTTAGATAATTACCCGGCTATCCTCAAGATGATTGTGGAGGGAGGCAGGTGTAATGAATGGAAAATATAAAGCAAATGAACCTTGCTGAACATCCCCATCATTTCTCCCATAATTCCTCTCAAGGGAAACAGCCACCTCGCAAGGAAAATACGGGTCATGATAAGCATGCGGGGCACAGCGTCGAGATGTTCCGTACCAGGTTTTGGGTATGCATGATCCTCACTATCCCGGCCCTCGTTTGGGAACCAATGCTTCAGGACTGGTTTGGCTTTCAAGCGCCGGTATTTCCTGGCTCTCTGTACATACCAGCCGTTTTTGGATCTATTGTCTTTTTCTATGGAGGATGGGTGTTTATCAATGGCGCTATCCGTGAATTGCGGGAGCGCGTCCCAGGTATGATGACGTTGATCGCCTTAGCCATTTGCGTGGCGTTTTTCTATAGCCTGGCGGTTACAATCGGTTTTGAGGGTCACGCTCTTTGGTGGGAATTATCAACACTGGTAACAATCATGCTTTTAGGGCACTGGATAGAGATGCGCTCAATTTTCCGGGCTCAAGGAGCCCTCCAGGAATTGGCCAAACTGCTTCCGGACAAAGCGCTGAAGCTCACGGGAGATGAACAGATAGAAGAAGTTCTGGTTGAAGAGTTGATTGAAGGGGACCTGCTACTTGTTAGGCCTGGAGCAGGGATACCTGCCGATGGAACCGTACAAAGCGGGAAGAGCTTGGTGAATGAAGCGATGATTACCGGAGAATCACGTTTGGTAGAAAAAAGGGAGGGTGATAGGGTTATCGCCGGCACGGTTAACAGTGAAGGTTCTCTGCGGGTCAAAATTACCGGTACCGGTGAGAAAACGGCTCTATCGGGAATCATGCGCCTGGTAGAAGAAGCGCAGGTATCCCGTTCCCGCTCCCAGGCTTTAGCTGACCGAGCGGCTTTTCTGCTCACGGTGATAGCGATCGTTGCGAGTGCATCGACTTTCATTGGCTGGTTGGCATCGGGAGCGGATCTTGATTTTATTATTACCCGGGTAGTGACAGTACTCGTGATTGCCTGCCCCCATGCACTTGGATTGGCCGTACCGCTGGTTATTGCCATCTCCACGGCATTGGGGGCCGGGAGCGGACTGCTGGTGAGGGACCGCAGGGGATTGGAAGAAGCCAGAAACCTCAACGTCGTTGTTTTTGATAAGACTGGAACCTTGACTTTGGGTGAGCACCGGGTTGTGGAAATTGTTACAAGTGGTGAGTTAGGTGCGGATGAAGCATTGCGCTTGGCTTCGGCTGTGGAGCGTGATTCTGAACACCCTATTGCCCGGGCATTCCTTGCCAGTGCTGAAGAAAAAGGCATTACAGTACCGTCTTCACGGGATTTCAGAGCGATTCCCGGTAGGGGAGTAGAGGGAGAGGTGAACGGCCGCAGACTCCGGGTTGGCGGTCCGGCCATTTTGAGCAATGAGTCGGTTGAATTGTATGAGAAATTGAGTGATGCGGTAGATCGTTTCAATTCAGCTGGCCAGAGTGTTATATACCTGGTCGAAGGAAAAGAGATATTGGCTGTTTTTGCTGTCGCTGACGCAATCCGGCCTGAATCCTCAGAAGCGATACGCAGACTTCACGGTATGGGTCTACAGGTAGCCATGATGACAGGAGATTCAGAATCGGTAGCCCAAGCCGTGGCCCGGGAACTCCGTATCGATTTATTTTACTCCCAGGTCCTTCCTGAAAACAAAGCAGAGAAAATCAAGGAGTTGCAAACCCAGGGACAACTGGTAGCCATGGTAGGGGACGGTGTAAACGATGCTCCGGCCCTGGTGGCTGCCGATGTCGGTATAGCTATCGGAGCGGGAACCGATGTGGCAGTGGAAGCAGGAGACGTGGTGCTTGTACGTTCAGACCCGCGAGATGTTCCCCGCATAGTGAACCTGAGCAGGGCAACTTTCCGGAAAATGATTCAGAATTTGTGGTGGGCTGCGGGTTACAATATTGTCGCCTTACCCCTTGCCGCCGGTGTTCTCGCCTGGGCGGGGATCATCCTCGCTCCTGCGGTTGGAGCGATCCTGATGTCAGCAAGCACGGTAATTGTCTCAATCAATGCACAGTTACTGCGGCGCTTGGAATTGTGATTACGAAGTTTATTACAAGGAAAAAACCGGCCGGATGAAATGATCTGTCCGGCCGGTAACAAAACTCACCAAACCAGTATTACAAGCCCTCATTGTCCTTTTCCGTAACGATCACTACTGCCTGCCGAAGTATACACCTGGCTTAAGATGTGGTTTAAAAAGTCATGTACCTGCATTGGCAAGATTACAACAATACAGGTACATGACCAGATATATCAGAGAGTAGCTTCGGTTACTCCAAGGTTATTGAGAATCCACCAGGGAATTTCTACGTAAATGGTGAGAAGGGGATCGACCGCTTGGGCGATTCCTACATTGCTTGCCAGGCTCAAAAGACGGATAGCTTCGTCCTGGTTCAGCCTGGTATAATCCTGAAGGAAGCGTACGGTTTTTGCGACCCCGTTTTTCACCGCCTCATCCAGAGTGAGTTCACTGTGAATAACATATAAATATTCATCATTGCTGAGCATGGGGTAGGGAAGAGCGTCCATTTTCCCCTTTAAAAGGTCAATGGTTAAGGTGGCTTCTATATTTATCTCCAGTCCGGTTACCGATACTTCTCCATCACCCTGGATGGCATGGGCATCACCCATGGCAAACAGTGCCCCCGGATGGAAGACGGGCAGGAACAACCTGGTTCCTTCAGTGACCTCTTTGAAATCCATATTTCCCCCATGGGCACAAGGGGTGATGGTAATGATGGATTCTTCAGCCGGGGCCACACCAATGGTGCCGATCATGGGCCGGATGGGGAGGTGGATTTCTGGGCCGAAAATTGCATAACCATCGACTATAGGGATTATCGACGTTGTTTCTTCGGTAATCAGTTCTCCAATCACTCCCATTCCGGGTGCGGTTACCATCACTCCCTGGTTACCGATCTCGATTTTATCAATAGAGACTACAAGGATATCTCCCGGTTCTGCTCCCTCAATGATAATAGGGCCGGTAGCTGGATTTACGTTTTCCCAGGGTACGGATTCGGAAAAGACTTGGGTTTCACAGTCGATCAGCCCTGAAAAGCAGTCGTAAGCTTCCACGATGAAAGTTTCACCCGGTTGGACGGTGGCTATAGGAGGATTGGATGCGCACATCACCGTGACATGAAGCTCCTTAGGTATTCGCTGCAAGGATTCCTCGGCAAAGCTGGATACAGGAAGTGCAAAGAGAAGCGCTACGGCTACAAGCAGTGCAATACAGTATCTTCTGTATGCTTGTTTCATTGTTCATACTCCTTTCAGTATTTTTTCTTTTGAGAGAATATTTATTACTAAATTTCCTTTACGCCTCCTTTCTCAATTGAGTGAGTAGGGAGTAGGGAGTCGTGAGTAGAGGAAAGGCTTACCGCGTTCCGTCTCAAGGCCTTCCA
>SKXZ01000160.1 GCA_007128145.1 Candidatus Nitricultor lacus
CCGGGCAAGTACAGTCAAATCTCTACCATATTTTTCTAAAGAAAGGTATTTCCCTTCAGCAAAGGGATCATCCACCCGTCTTTTTCCTCGCACCTCCTGTAAGGCTCGGTAGATTTTTTCTACATCAACACCAAATGTTCGCAGAATTTTATGAGCAGGTCCACTTTCCTCTTTAGCTACCGCTATAAGCAGGTGTTCCACACCCACATATGAATCTTTGAGTCTTTTAGCTTCTTCAACAGCGCTATCCAGAACAGATTTAGCCCTAGGCGTTACATATATTTGCACTTCACTCCCACGGGAAAAAACCTGCGGTATTTTCTCAAGCGACTTTTCCGCTTCCGATGCCGCAGCTTCTGTATTAACACCACACCTTTCCAATACTTGTGCCGCAAGCCCTTCTTGTTGACGAAGAAGCGCTAAAAGCAAGTGTTCGACATCAAGCTGGTTGTGATGACGTTCAATAAGAATATTTTGTGCGTTCGCTAACACTTCTTTTGCTTTTTCAGTAAACTTGTCATAATCCATGACGTATTCCTCCACCTATAATCCATTTATCTGGCAAGCATATGAGAACGTGGATTATCATGTCGTAATGAAGATAGTTCTCTAAACAACTCTATTTCTTTTTCATTCAATGTTTTGGGAATTACCACAGAAATCTTAACCAATTGATCGCCCTTACCTCCTTCTTTAACATGAGGAAAGCCAAGTCCCCGTAATCGGAATGAGGTATTACTCTGTGTTTCAGGAGGTATCTTCATCTTAACCTTACCATTCATGGTCGGTATTTCCAGCTCAGCACCCAAAACCGCCTCATAAACAGTAACAGGGAGTTCAATTAAAAGATTGTTGCCTTCTCTCTTGAAAAAAGGATGTGGTTTCACTTTAACCAGGAGATACAGATCCCGTCCCCCAAGCACCCCAGGAATACGCAATTTTGCACCTGGTTTCACTCCAGATGGGATGCTCACGTTTACCAGTTTTGAGCGTTTTTCTACCCCCCTTCCACGGCATGCAGTACATATTGATCCAGGGGGTTGTTGGCCTGTCCCTCCACAGCTTTCACAAAGTTCCTCGAACTCCACCCGCATACGGCGATTGGTTCCCCGGTAACTTTCTAAGAAACCTATTTCAATTTCACTGAAAACCTCTCGTGTCGATTGATCATGAGTGGGAATATCTCTCCTCGTTCCCGATCTAAAGGAAGAAGTACGTGTCCGGCGGGCACTCCCAAAAAGATCACCAAAAAAAGTCTTAAAGAAATCACTAAATTCGGTGCCTTCATACGAATCATCAAAGGTGGTGGAAGTTGTTCTCCCCGTTTGCCCATACTTGCTGTAAAAATCACGCCAAAAACCTTCCGTGTCCTTCCTTCCATGAGTATTCCACGTTGAACCAAGCTCGTCATAACGTTTTCTCTTCTCCGGATCGCTCAGGACTTCGTTTGCTTCGTTGACTTCCTTAAATTTTTTCTCATACTCCTTGTTTCCCGGATTGAGATCAGGATGATACTGACGAGCAAGTTTGCGGTATGCCCGCTTTATCTCTTTCTCATCGGCGCCTCTTTCTACACCGAGTACACGATAATAATCTTTAAATTCCATTCACACACCACCACCCTATGGGGGCGGCTCTACAACCGCCCCTCTTTCATTTCATTATTACCGAATATTACCTCTTTATGCCGTTTCAATATTAACCTTTTTGGGTTTTGCTTCTTCCTTGCGGGGTAATGTAACCTCCAACACTCCATTACGATACGTTGCTTTTATATTTTCCTCGGCTACTGGTGCAGTCAATACGAAAGAACGGTAAAAGGGTCCAAAAGTCCTTTCCCTGCGCAGATATCGACCCTCTTCTTGAAGAGATCGCCGTTCCCCTTTAATAATCAACTGTTCACCGGAAACAGTTACTTCAACTTCTTTTTCATTCACACCGGGAAGATCGATAAAAAGGATAATTGCCTGTTCATCTTCCCGTACGTCAACCGGGGGAGCCCAGCTGCTTTCCTGCGGTTCACGCTTTCCCTCCCTGCGTGATAAACTGGTGTCGAAAAGTTGATTAATTTGATCTTGTAAACTTACCAAATCACGAAATGGATCCCACCTGTTGATAACCATAACGAAAACCTCCTTGTTTGACATTATTTGACCTTCCAAAAGAGATTATAAAAACCAGCGCTTACTTTGTCAAGGAGGGAAATAAAAAATCGCAAAAGGCGCACAGTACTTTACGTCTAAATATGCTTTCTCAAAGCAGCAAATCCCGAAAAAAGTTGATATTGCAGAAATTCTTTTGCAGAATATTATGAATCGAAGCGTAAACCTGCTATATAGACAACCATACCCCGAGGAAGCAACAGTGCTATCTCGGGGTATGGTTTTTTTCTTTTGCTAAATTTTACCTCCTTAAAAATTGCATCGGGTTTGTATGCCTTCCGCTTTGGCGTATTTCGAAATGGCAATGGTATCCGGTAGCGTTTCCACTTATTCCTACTCTGGCTACTAAATCACCCTGATTCACTCTTTGCCCTCTCGATACCAAATTTACTTGATTATGAGCATACAAAGTTTGCAAACCATCGGGATGATCGATAATCACGGTTCTGCCATAACCGTTAAGCCATCCGCTGAAACTTACAACACCACTTTTTGCCGCTCGTATTGGTGTACCCGCAGGAGCCGCTATGTCAATACCCGTATGGAAACCACCGGCCCTGTTTCCATAGGGAGAAGAAACCCTGCCACTTAATGGCCATACCATCCCCTCACTGCGTATTCCATAGTCCCCCGATATATATGCGGGGATTCGAATTGTTTGCCCTACTCGCAGGACACTTGACTGGCTGAGTCCGTTCAAACTTATAAGTTGATCGAGAGAAACACGGTAATGTCTCGATATACTCCAAAGGGAATCCCCGGGACGCACCTGGTAAGTTTCATACTCTGTTCCCGGTGAAGATGCACTGGCTTGGGCTTGCCCTTCTCTACCGGGAATATATAAGCGCTGATTAACCTGCAGACGTGACGAACTATTCAAATTGTTTGCTTTCATGAGTGAATTCACACTGACCCCATACTGGCGTGAGAGAGCCCATAACGTGTCTCCCGCGCACACAGAGTAATAGAATCCCTCACTGTCTGAACCATCACCTTGAGAAGACTGTGATACTGATGTTTGTATGGATGGTGATGATGACGATGTCGGTATTGTAAGTTTCATCCCCACTTGCAGAATGCTGTTTTCATGTAAATTGTTCGCCTCAACAATTGAAGAGAGTGTCACACCATAAAAGCGGGAAATTAACCAGAGAGACTCGCCCTTATCAACTGTATGTATGGTTGAAGAAGAAACGCCGGTGCCACCACCACTTCCCGAAGCAGTAGAACCAGAGGGGATCGAGAGCTTTTGACCGACTCTCAAAACCGTGTTTTGGGAAATATTGTTCGCTGAACACAAAGCCTCCAGAGACAC
>SKXZ01000087.1 GCA_007128145.1 Candidatus Nitricultor lacus
CGGGTATATTTGCCGCCGGGATGTTCTCCATTGGAATCTTTTCCATAGGTATCTTTTCGGTTGGTGTATTCTCCGTGGGTATTTTCTCCGTTGGTCTGTCAGCTACAGGTTTTTTTGTCTATGCGAAAAGAAAGAAAACGTTAAAAGACATGGAATGAATATGGTGGAGAAAGCATGCCCTTATGCAACAACCGCCCTGCTTCCAGATTATGGACCACAGAACAGAGTGCACACCGAACAACCAGCACAGTCTGGGTGCACCCCCACCTGGATGAACACGATAAATCCGGTAATATATTTGCAGGCCATCATTTCATTACGCAACATTAAACGGGTTTGAACTCGATATTACCCTCGTTCTTTCGGGATTCAGCCAATATGTGAGCATACTCCCGATTATACACCACACAACCGGCATGTTTCTGGCGGACAAGAAGCTCCATGCACAGGTCACAAAGGGTACACCATGAAACCTCCTCAGCTTTGCCGTCACGAAGCTTCGCCGGACATAGTGGATCGGCAAATGATTGTCTGCCGATTGCGATCAGGTCAGTCAGTCCCTCCCGAATATTTTTGTTTGCCCAATAGAGTAAGGTCTTATTTTCTTTTTCGGCGGCTGGAAAATTATTATTCCCATCCCGAAATATCGAATAGGCTGAACCGATCACAACGGTTTCTGGTTTGAGGACTTTACGGGTTGCCTGTTGGAACAAATGATGGAGGTAGGCATACTCTGGAATCCTGCGGTCAGGATGGGCAAGAGCGACTGTTAGGTTGGGATTGCCGGCGGAAACCATAATAAAATGCGCTCCGTGTTCCTCAAGGCCTCGAACAAGGTCAAGCGGTTCGGTAAGGTCCATTACCGCTGTATCCGGTCCGGCCGTTCCCTGGCCACCCGGTATCCCTTCCCACAGGGTCACCTTGGAGCCTATAAGAAAATCAGGGTCTGGTACGGCCTCTCTTACCCTGTCGTACAGGTCATAGGCAAAACGGCTCCGTTTGTCCCATGAGCCCCCGTACTTCCATTCCCGGTCGTTATAAGGCCGCAAAATCTGTGTTCCCAGGTAACCGTGACAGAGTTTTATGTCTACTCCATCGGCTCCGGAATCGTATGCGATTTTTGCGCCCTGGGCAAAACGATCGATTATTTCTTCCACTTCGCTTTCGGTCAAAACGTCTCCTTCGTAACCGGGAAGGGGCTTGACACAAACGCGCCGTGAAAAATCCGGTTGGCTCAGTTCACCTGAATGGGTAAGCTGCCAGATAAAAAGCGGCTCAGGATTGACCTTTTTTAGGGCGGATACAAAGGATTTTAATGCGTCCTTGTTGTGGGGCAATACACTCAATTGATTTTTACGAGCCCGGCTTTCATAGCCAACGCTGATAGCTTCCAGGAAAATGACCCCCGCACTCCCCTGGAATAGCTTCTCATAGCGTCCGTAGGTTTTGGGCGTGGGGTTGCCTTTTTCGTCCGCGTCGTTACATTCCATGGCGTTAATAACCATACGGTTGACAGCGGTCCGCTTTCCAATTGTAACCGGAGTGAACAAGGGCATATTGGTCATGAATCTCCTCCTTTTTTATTGAATAAAATGAACGATTATCAATCCCGGTAATCAAGCATCTTTTGAATACTCTCCCGTGCCCGGGACATGATGTGCGGTGGAAGCGTCACCTCGAAAATTTCTTCTTCCAGGGAAGCAAGTACTTTGTCAAGGGTGATTTTCTTCATGTTGGGACAGACTGAGGCAGTAGAAGCCGGATAGAATGCCTTCTCGGGATTCTCTTTTTGGAGCCGGTAGATGATCCCCTTTTCCGTGGCCAGGATAAACTCCCGGGTATCAGCACTACCTGCATGTCTCACCATTCCTTCCGTAGAGAGCACATAATCCGCAAGGTCAACCACGTCCGGGACACATTCCGGGTGCACCAGCACTTCTGCCTCGGGGTGGCGCTTTTTTTGCTGTTGTATATCATCGGTGGTTATATCCGCATGAACCGGGCAGTACCCCTCCCATGCTATAAAGCGGCGCCCGGTGATACGGGAAACATAATGGGCGAGATTTTTGTCCGGAACAAAGATGATCTCCCCTGCTTCGGCCAGCACCTTCTCCACAAGCGTCACGGCATTGGCTGATGTACAGCACAGGTCACTGTACGCTTTCACTTCAGCTGGTGTGTTGACATAGCAGAGGGTGCGCGCATGTGGATGTTCTTTCTGTAGGTTCTGCAGATCCTGAGCGTTGATCATGTCAGCCATGGGGCACCCCGCGGCAGGTTCGGGTAACAAGACCGTCTTTTGTGGAGAGAGAATCTTCGCAGTTTCAGCCATGAAAAACACCCCGCAAAAAACGATGATATCAGCTGTGGTTTTACTGGCCTCTATACTCAACCCCAAAGAATCACCGATATAATCGGCTATATCATGTATCTCGGGAGGTTGGTAATTGTGCACCAGGATAACTGCATTTTTCTCCGACCGATACCGCTTAATTTCTTCCACCAAGGAAGTATTATCCATAGCTCAACCTCTCTTTTTCCTTGTGCAGAGATTCCTCTGTATTTTTTAATCCTTTTCAGTCCACCAGCGGCTCAAGTATCAACCAGTCTTCTGCTCGAATGAAACCCTGTACTTCGTAGGTAACGATGTTACTATTGGCATAACCGAAAGAATCTTCCCAATCTTCACGGTCTTCATAGGTGAAACCGAAGCTCAACTCAGGGCTCGTACCCTGTGAGGCAGCCACCAGGTCGCTCCAGTCGATAACAGCCGCTTCGGGAAGCGCTCCCGAGTGTATCTCAGGAGCTCGCCACGGTGGCGCATTCATACAACCGCCCTGTTCGGGATCAAAGGTATCACATTCACCTGTTGCTCCCGACCAACCAATGGGGGTATCGGTCGTGAAGCGTGGAGCACTTACGAAAAGCCAGAACTTTCCGCCACCCGCATTGGAGATCTCAAGCATGGCGGGCCGTACGTCTTTTACGGAAAAGTGGAAGCTTCTGTTACCAATCACGAATCCTTCCCCATCCACACAAGTGTGAGAACCGGTAGCCGTTGCATCGACGGCATACGGAAGTTGGGGATCTTCACGGCGGCCGTGAAACGCAACATATCCAGCTCCCCCCTTCAAACGGATAAAAGTCCATAAGCCGGTATGAGAGTGTCTCCCAAAAAATGAGTTATGCGCTTGGGTCGGAGGATCACCGGCATAGTATAAATATTCACTTTGGAGCATAACCTTCATCTCGACCATGGCAAGGATTTCCTCTTCGATGAGTTCTTCATCAACCTGAGCTGACCCCAAGGCGATCGGGTTCAAAAAGAAAAGAGCCAAAAGCACACACACTAGCACTCCCATAATTTTTCTCTTGTGAGCCGGGGGTGTTGCAAGAATAAATCTTAGCATGGTCCGCTTCCACCTCTCTTTTCCCTCATTTTCCAGCTTTCTATCAGTATAACAAAAAGA
>SKXZ01000142.1 GCA_007128145.1 Candidatus Nitricultor lacus
CCATGACTCCACGTTCGACCACTTTCCAGAAGGGGTCGGCTATACCCCCGTGTACCACAACCCAGATGTTGAACGAATCGGCAAGTGCGATGTTAAGTCCCGCTCCTAAAAGGAGCCCTACGGTTAACACGACAAATAGAAAAAACTTCCCACTCCAAGACATGGGTAAATCCCTCCTTCAGCATAAAAGTTGTTTTCACGCTCATGTTGGTTCTAAACACAGGGTAAAAAATTCTCTCATGCATTTCCAAACATCCTTTTTGCTTTCGAATCACCTCCCCTGTAAATGCCGTGAGGAGTAAGGAGTGAGGGGTGAGGAGTAAAAGACCCCACTTCTTACAGGTCACGGCTCATTATTTGTCCTGTCATTACGAGCACCGACGATATGCGGTGCGTGGCAATCTATGCTTTTTGTATAAGCACAGGCATAGACTGCTTCGTCACTTCGTTCCTCGCAGTGACGGGCTAAAAACATTCTGAATACTGAATACTGAATACTGATTTACATCTCCTCACGGCCTTGACGTGCTTACCACATGTTTCCCGCAGCGAAAAGATTCTTCCACCCCTTTTCGAAAGGACGCTTGAGCAGGGCTTCGAGTTCTTCGGGGGAGCGCTGAGACAATTCATTGGCGGGGGGAAGCTTCCCGGCAGGATATGCGGTCATGACGTCTTGAACAAGTTTTTCCAGGTAATCAAGGATTCCCTCCACTCCCGCTTGAGCCTTGTCAGCTGAGGCGGCGCTGCATTTTCCCACTACACCTTCAGGATACGCGGCGATTTCAATGGGACCTCCCCCTACATGGCCGTACCAGGCAATGGCGTGGTGCAGGAGGTTTCCGGCCTTGTCAATATGGCCTTCTGGAAGGTAACCACGGGGCTTTGTGTCTACTGCCCATTCCTGCCGGCAGAATTCGGGAAAGAGCGCCAGGCTCCAGGAAGTCTCCACTTCATCTGCGTGGATGAACGGTGTCTCATAAGGTCCCCCTTGCTCTTTGGTCTTGAACTTGTCCTGCACGGCGTGGTACCAGTTGACGTTGAATATCATGGCGGGTACCTGGAATATTTTCGCGAACTTATGTATCGCGACCGGGATGACAAATTCCTGCCCGTGACCGTTCAGGAGTACCTGTTTCCGAAAACCCGTGTTCCAGAAACCGGCGATGACGCTCACCAGCAGGTTGACGAAAGCATCGTCCTGGACGGGAACGGTACCGGGCATACCGATGTGGTGATAGGGATGAAAGCCGTACCATATGGGTTCTGCTACGGTACAGCCGGTAGCCTCTGCAACCTGCTCGGCCATCCTGGTTACGAGAAACGTGTCTTCACCGGTGGGAGCGTTGGGTCCATGATTTTCCGTACTGCCCACCGGAATGATGATCAAGTCGTTCTTTTTGAGACGTTCTTCGATTTGCTTGGTCGTCAGGGTCTGGTAATAAACACCATCAGGTTTTTCCATTTGGCCCCCGGTTGGAGGTATCTGCCATTTTCCCATAGTATGTTCTCCTCTTGTAAATTATTGATTGAGTGCCGTTACTTTAACCAGATTTTTATCCGTTTGCAGGCAGTGTATGTGTTCGGGTATCTGATCGAAAGAAACCGTTTTTGAGATCGCCTTGGTGACATCCATCCCCGCCGCCATCAAGGATATGACGCGTGGGAAGGTTCCGTGGCCTGAATGTCCCTGGGAACCTACGATCTGTGCCCGCCGTACCTGGAAGACTTCTCCGGAAAGGGGAATGGAGGCATCTGCTCTCGCTACCACGACAACCGTCGCGTTTATGCCCCGCGCGTTCCAGATACAGTCTTCTATGTCTTTCCAGACAATGTGGGGAACACCTGAGGCCTCGAGATACAGTTTCGCTCCCAGGCCGTTGGTCTGTTCGAGCACCACTTCGGAGAACTTGTCTTTTGTAGGATCGAATGCGATGTCAACCCCTATTTGCCGGGCCATTTCACGCCGGACTTCAGAGGGTTCGGAGAGGATAACATTCACCGCGCCGGCACGCTTCAATACCGCGCAGGCTGCCAGACCGATAGGCCCTCCACCCAGGATGACCACGCTGTCCCCGGGTCGAATCCCTCCACCCCGCTCTATGCAGGCATTATATGCTACTGAAGTAGGCTCAACCAGGCTGCCGGCCAGAAAGACTTTTTCCCCGGGATACACTTCGGCCAGTTCCTGCAGGCTCCACAGATACTTTGAGTCCACCACCAGGTATTCGGCGAATGCGCCATCCACGTCAAATCCAAGTTCATGCAGGTTTTCACAGTGGTTGGGAAAACCATCCGCGCATGGACGGCATCTGCCGCACCATAACATCTCTTCGGCTGTAACTGGTTCACCGACTTCAAATGGTTTTCCTGTACGCCGGTTGAGCGCCTGGGGACCGGCTTCCACGACTTCACCGGAAAACTCATGACCCAGGGTTACGGGAAAACCGGTAAGGCCGGGATAGAGGATATAATTCTTTTCATCACACTGTGCCATGTGGACGTCACTTCCACATACTCCACACGCTCTCACTTTTACCAGAACATCGGTAGGTTGTGAAAGAGTGGGGACAGGGACATCTTCCACCGCAACCTGCGGGTCTTTCCAGACCTTGCTTCCTAACCAACACGCTTTTCCTTCAATGTCTTTAGGGCCGGGTGAATATTCCGGCCGAGGATTCCATTGTGCATGCAGTCTGACAGCTTTCATCCAACAAACCTCCCCGCAAAATTTTCGGCCCGGTTGTGGAACCGTTCCCATTATAATTGACGGAAAAATTTTTTTCAAGTGGCCTTCCATTCGTATTTCTTGATTTTGTTTTTTAATAAATACCTTTATTTAAAAGCTTATGCGTTGTTTTATGCTCACTTGCCAAGCATGGAGACCTGCCTTATAATGGTAGCGGTACCACTAATGGAGCGTGTAACATGAAAAAAAGTCCTACTATCCTGGACATAGCCCGCGAAGCAGGAGTATCCAAGAGTACGGTTTCCCGTATCTTGAACAATGCAGAAAACGTTTCCCCGCGAACCCGTCAAAGAGTACTCGAAGTGATGCTGAAGTACCGCTACCGTCCGAACATTTTTGCCCGCGGCCTGGGCGGGCGCCGTACGGGGGTGGTTGGTGTGATTGTGACCGACATCACGAATCCTTTTTACTCGATTTTGGTGCGCGGTATTGAGGATGTCTGCCGGGTTTACCGGTATAATATATTCCTATGCAACACAGACGGCAGGGAGGAAGAGGAAAGGATCCATATCGAATCACTGACTGAACGCAGGGTCGACGGGGTAATTCTGGCATCCACCATGCTCAACGAGGACAGCCTGGCAGGCCTTCTCGAGCGGGGTGTCAAGGTAGTCCTGGTCGCCCGCTTGCTGGAAGACAACTCTTCATTCAATTATGTTGTGGTGGATAATGCAATGGGGGGGTATTTAGCGGCAAAACACCTTTTAACCCTGGGCCATAAACGCATTGCCTACATTGCAGGCCCCTGGTTTTCCTCTCCCAACCTCGACCGTTTTGCCGGTTTTCAAAAAGCGCTGGGGGAAATCGGATTAGGAGTGGATGAGAAGCTCATCGTGCAGGGGGATTTTACAATGGAAAGCGGGTACCTGGCGGGGATGAAATTGGCCAAGTCTTCGTCCCCTCGTCCGACCGCGGTGTTTGCCGCTAACGATGCCATGGCCATCGGGGCTATGGAAGCATTTTCTGAGCTAGGTATCGATGTCCCCCATGAAATGTCGGTTATCGGGTTTGACGACATTCCACTGGGGGCGCTGCGCTGCATCCAGCTCACCACGGTTTCCCAGTCTATCTATGACCAGGGTGCCATCAGTGGGAGAACATTGATCGAGCGCATTCTGGAACCTGAAAAGGAAGGTATCCAGCAGATTGTGCTCCCACCGAAACTCGTGGTTCGCAAAACGTGTGCCCGTGTACCCGGCGTGGAAAGCAGAAATGAAGGGAGTGGATCCTGATGCGCACAAGTTACGCGGTGTCATTACAAAAAACAGGTTTTCAGGCAGTGGCCTTTCAGCAATCGGTGCAACCCTTACTTCAAAACATAAAGGAGTTGGGGTTTTCCGGGATCGAATTGGCGGTACGCGACCCCTCCCTGCTCGATTGGGAGGAGCTCGAAACAACTCTTGATACAGTAGGACTTCCGGTATGCGCCCTGGGCACGGGACAGGCATTCCTGGAGGAGGGCCTCCACTTGAGTGCGCTGGATGGAGACACTTCACACCGCACCATAGATCGTTTACGAAAACATATTGAACTGGCCGAATCCCTGCAGGCTCTTGTCATTATCGGATTGATCCGGGGGAATCTTCCCAGTGGTGCGGGCATGAAGGAAAAAGCCTTGGAACGATTCCAGGAAAACATGGCGGTGCTTGCCAATGAAGCATTTTCACGCGATGTACGCCTGGTAATTGAACCGCTGAACAGGTATGAGGTCAATTTTCTGCACACGGTAGAAGAAACCCTCACACTCATCAATGCCCTTTCCGTGAACAATGTGGGGGTGCTGGCTGATACCTACCATATGAATATCGAAGAGGTGGACATGGCCGCATCCTTGCGCATGGCGGGAGAGAAGTTGTGGCACGTGCATGTGGCCGACTCGAACCGCCTGGCTCCGGGAATGGGCCACCTGGATTTCCCTCCCCTTATCGATACCCTGAGGGGGATGGAGTATACAGGCTATGTTTCCGCCGAAATCATTCCACGGCCGAATCCTGAGGATGCCGCCCGGAACACCATGTCCTTTTTCCGTTCGATAAACATTGGTGTATAATTTACGGAGGAGGACTCACTATGAATCAGGAACGCTGCGCTATCGGTGTCATAGGCATGGCGGTGATGGGGCAGAACCTGGCACTCAACATCGCTCGTAAAGGTTTTTCAACTGCGGTATTCAACCGCACCACTGCTGTGACGGAAAAATTTCACCAAGAGCGTGTCCAGGGGGAGCCTGTTTTTCCCGCGAAAACCATGGAAGAATTTGTAGCCCTGCTCGAACCGCCGCGGAAAGTATTGCTCATGGTGAAGGCCGGTGAGGCGGTAGATGCTTTTATCGGTAAACTGATCCTTCTTCTGCAGAAGGGTGACCTGCTGATCGATGCCGGCAACTCCCACTTTACCGATACGGACCGCCGCATAGCTGAGGCGGAAAAACAGGGGTTTCTGTTTCTCGGGACCGGTGTGAGCGGCGGTGAAGCGGGAGCGCTCCACGGTCCTTCGATCATGCCGGGAGGGCATGAACGCGGGTATCTTTTGGCGGGTCCCATTTTGGAGCAGGCGGCCGCCCAGGTAGATGGCGGGGCGTGTTGCGCGTATCTTGGTCCGCGGTCTGCAGGACATTTCGTGAAGATGGTGCACAACGGCATTGAGTATGCTTTCATGCAGGCATTGGCTGAAGGATATGATCTCTTACACAAGGTGGGAGGAATATCGACTTCCCGTTGTGCTGACATATTCGGTGAATGGAACACGCGGGAGAATTTGGCTTCCTACCTGACAGAGATCACCGCCGCCGTCTTGTCCCACCATGATGAGGACACGGGTAAGCCGCTGGTGGAACTCATTCTTGACCAGGCCGAGCAGAAAGGAACCGGCAAGTGGACCACCCAAACCGCCCTGGACCTTGGAGTTCCTACCCCACTCATCAACCAGGCGGTAATGGCACGCTCTCTCTCTTCCTACAGTGGAAAGCGCAAATCCCTCTCCTCTCTGTACCCCACTCCACTTCCTGTGTCCAATGACTCCCCGGACAAGGATGAATTGATTAAAGATCTCGAACAAGCCCTTTTTCTTGCTCAAGTGTGCGCTTTTTCAGAAGGGTTTCAACTGTTGGAGTCAGCTTCCGGTGAGTTCGGATATGGTTTGGATTTATCCACGGTGGCCCGCATCTGGAAAGGAGGATGTATCATCCGCTCAGCCCTCCTGCCTCATATAGAACACGCTTATTCCAAGCTCCACCCTCCATTACTTTTGGCTGATCCAGTCCTTGTCCCTCGCATTCGGGAAGCTCTTCCCCCCCTTCGAAAAGTGGTAGCCTTGGCCGCACACCATGGGGTACCGGTTCCTTGCCTGGGCGCGGCTCTCTTTTCGCTCGATAGTTGGGGTGCCGGGATTCTCCCCACCAACCTTATCCAGGCCCAGCGGGATTATTTCGGAGCACACACCTTCCGCCGCAGGGACAAGGAGGGTGTTTTTCATGAACAGTGGGAAAAGGGAGATGCGCAATGAAGTATTTTGAGCGTTTCACGGAGGGAGAGGGATTTACAGAAGAGGTATTCGTATCTACCGCGAAGGAAGCGTTGGAATCTCTTGATTGTGAAGGGAAGCGGGTACTGGCGATTATCCCCGACGCCACCCGCACCGCTCCCATGAAGCTTTTCTACCAGGCGTACCGGGACAGCCTGGTTTCCTTGACCAAACAATGCGATATCCTGATCGCCCTGGGTACCCATCCCCCCATGTCGGAAAAGGAAATCCACGATCACCTTGGGGTGACACCAAGCCAGGCACAAGAAGAAGGTATCGGTATTTTCAACCACTCCTTTGATAATCCAGATGAACTGCGATTAGCCGGGACTCTCAGTTCAAGTGAGATGGAGGAGATTTCAGGCGGGCTTGTACACGAAGAAGTTCCGGTCACCGTCAACCGCCGGGTGTTTTCCTATGACCACGTTCTTTTGATGGGACCGGTTTTCCCCCATGAGGTGGTGGGCTTTTCCGGTGGATACAAGTACCTGTTTCCGGGAGTGTCGGGCCGGGAGATCACCGATCGGTTTCACTGGTTTTCCGCGCTCATCACCAACCCCAAGATCATCGGTCACCGTGATACCCCGGTACGCGAGGTGCTCAACCGTGCTTCCCGTTTCATTCCTGTAGAGCTCAGTGCCTTCTGCCTGGTTATGCAGGGGGAAAGCGTCATGGGAGTCAGTGCAGGTGATGTTCGGAAAGCCTGGTCGAAGGCTGCGGATGTGTCCGCTTCTGTGAATATACTCTACAAGGAGCGGCCTTTCCATACCATATATTCGATGGCTCCACCCATGTATACCGAATTGTGGGTAGGAGGCAAGTGCATGTACAAGCTCGAGCCGGTAGCCGCAGACGGCGGCCGGGTGATTATTTATGCCCCCCACATCAAGGAGGTTTCCCTTACGCACGGCAGGCAACTTCGCGAAATTGGTTATCATACCCGTGATTATTTTCTGCATCAATGGGAGCGGTTCCGGCACTACCCGGGAAGCGTGCTTGCCCACTCCACCCATGTCAAAGGAATCGGCACCTATAGAAATGGCGTAGAGAAGTCCAGGATCGAAGTGATACTGGCTACCGGCATCCCTCCTGAAGTATGCAGGGAAATGAATTTAGGCTACCTGGACTGGCGTACTATCGATCCATCTTCTTTTGCCGGGAGAGAGGATGAAGGAATCCTGGTGGTCCCCAAGGCGGGTGAAATGCTCTATCGACTGGCTGATGGTTCGGTTCCGGACATCGACAATCTATAGCAGAGTTGTCTTGCCCCCCGGCAATATTTCTTTCACCGGGAGGCAAGGGGAAAGAATCTTTACTTACGGGTGATACGCAGGATGCGGTCATCACCCTCGCGGGGGCTTCCCCGTCCGTCACGGTTGCTGGTGAGTACATAGAGGCTGCCGTCCGGCCCCGTCACTGCATCACGCAGTCTTCCGAACCGCCCGGAAAAATCACCGTCGGCGAACCAGCGCTCTATTTCTTGCACCTGGTAGGTGCCGTCCCCGGTTTCCACAACTATGCGAACGAGCGCCTGGCTGCGTAATGTGGCGATCAAGAGATCCCTGTTCCAAAACGTCATCCCGGAGGGTGGTGTAGCCGGTTCCCAGAAAACCAGGGGATCGACAAAGCGCTCGTCTCCCGGTGCCCCTATCACTTCGGGCCAGCCGTAATTTCCACCCGGTACGATAATGTTGATTTCATCATGCCCATACCATCCCTGTTCCCCGGAGGGGCCGTGTTCGGAAGAAAAAAGGCTTCCGGTCTCAGGATGAAAAACCAACCCCTGCGGGTTGCGGTGTCCGTATGAGTATACGGGGGATCCGGAAAAGGGATTATCCTCTGGAATGCCTCCCTCAGGGGTTATGCGCAGAATCTTCCCCCCCAGAGAAGAAAGGTCCTGGGCGAGATGGCCCTGGAAGATTTCTCCGGTAGTGACATACAGCATCCCGTCGGGCCCGAAGGCAATGCGTCCCCCGTTATGGGCACGTCCTCCCGGGATTCCGTCGATTATCACCGTGTCGAAAACCCCGTGATCGCCTTCATGGAGCAGGCGAACCACCCTGTTTTCCACACCGTTACTTCTTTGGAAAGTATGCATGGCATATATAAAAGGAACATCAGGAAATTGAGGGTGTAAGGCAAGCCCCATCAAACCTCCTTCTCCGATGTGAGCAACCTCGAGCGTGGCATAGGCCTCAGCGCGGAGAGACCCGTTTTCCACCATCCGTATACGGCCCGGGCGCTCACTCACCAGTGCACGTCCATCAGGTAGAAATACCAGGGACCAGGGTATTTCAAGGCTTTCAACCCAGCTTTCTACCTGTACGCCTGGGACCTCAGGGAGGAATTGGTCTTGCGGTTGTCCCTGGTAAAACCCAGATGCTGAGTTGATTGAAAAAAGCACCACAAAAAACACGAAACCTGTGAGGAAATATTGAATATTTCTCATCGCTATCAAATCCCTTCTCAATTGCTCATTATTTAGAAAGGAACAGAAGGCTAATTATTCCGATTTTTCACTTTTACTCGATTTCGCATTCAGGAATGTGCTCATACCATGCGGAGAGGTCACGCGGAGAACCCAGGATGTGAAAAAACAGCTTCGCGATATCGGTATTATCCAGTGCCTTGCCGAATAATTCCGCTTTCGCTCCTCTGGCATACACCGGTGCAGGGTCTGCTCCGTGACCGTGGTGGTTCCAGGATATTCCTGCCTTAAGGCTCAGGATGTGGTTCGCGGTGACCATAACGGGGTGGTAGCCCGCGAAGCGCTTTCGTATCTCTCCCTGGTCGCCGGTTTTGAGAAGTACCAGGGCTTTTTGCAAAGCATCTCGGTCCGCTGGCTCAAGGAAAAGAGGATGATCGTGATCGTCAAGCACAAAACCGTGTGTACGAGAGACAAAACCCAGCACCTCCTCAAGCGTAGAGGGTGATTCTGATTCAAAGAGGGTAAGAAACCGCTCATAGGAAACCTTTTGTGCATCAAGCAGGGAAACGGTTGAAGGGGAAAAGCCTTTATGTAAAGACATTCCTCCGGTTTCATGGTCTCCGGTGACCACGATTAAGGTTTCTTCAGGGTACTGTTCAGAAAATGCCGCTGCCACGGCTACAGCCTCATCGAACGCTCTCATTTCGAAGACGGTAGAGCCCGGGTCGTTGGTATGGCAGGCCCAGTCGATCTTGCCTCCTTCCACCATGAGAAAAAACCCTCCTGGATTTGTGAGAAAATCCACCGCCTCCTCGGTAAGGCGGACTAAAGACACCTCCTCCTTTCCCCTGTCGATTGCAAAGGGGATTGGAAGAAGGGCGAGAACTTTTTTACCGTGTTGGTTCGCAGAAGAAAGTTTGCCGATTTCTCTCACCACATGGTATCCGGTTTTATGAGCGATCTCCAAAATGTCTGGGGACTCACCGTCCGTTCCACGACGGGAAGCCATGCCCCACCCCGCAAACAGGTCGAATTCGCTTCGAACGAGGTCAAGGCCGATCTGGTAGCGAAGGAGGCGTGAGGGCTGATGTGAATAAAATGCGGCCGGTGTCGCATCGTTTATCGCTACCGTGGTGAGTATTCCGACCCGCATCCCCGAATCCCTTGCGAATTGGGCTACCGTTTTGTACGTTTCCCCGCTCTCAGGATTCATGGAGAGTACGCCTGAAGATGCTTTGTACCCTGTGGCCAGGGCTGTTGCAGCAGCGGCTGAGTCAGTGGCGCCGGAATCCAGAGAATGGGTAGTTACTTCACCATGCACTGGAAAAAGCGTCATGACAAGACTGTCCCCCCGGGATTCAAGGTAGCTCTCAGTAGCTTTGACCTGGGGATAGCCCATGCCGTCTCCGATAAAGAAGAAGATGAACCGTATTTCACTGCTTTCGACAGGGAGTGAAAAGACAAAGGACGCCGTCAGGAAAAATGCGATGGCAAAAACCCCGGCACTACGAAGGCAATTCCGGCATATATACATTATATCCTCAGAGCGCGTGGCCACCACCACTGTCCTGGCGCTTCCTTCAAAAAAACCATATAATCAATACCTTTCTCATGTCGGTTCTCCTGCCTGATGCTTGCTCCAACACAGGTGACAGGAGTCTTCATAAAGAACCACCGGTAAATCGGCATTGTGCAGGAATATGCCGTATCGGGGGTTCAAAACGATATGGATGGAACGCACTTCCACCCCGGCGGCAACGGCCTGTTTAAGGAGTGGACCGATTTTGGGGTCACCGGACCGGGAGGGTCGAAAAGCAATGACCCCAGGGAGTGCACAGACGAATACTGCCAGTGAACGCCCTCCTGTTTTACTGTGTTGTGTAAGTTCTTGCAGGTGCCGCTGTCCCCGCAGTGTGGGGCAATCAGGATAGGAAGCGAAAGATTCCTCGCGGAACACGGCGCTTTTGAGTTCAGCAAAGAGCGGGGTTTTTCCCTCGTCTTCAAAAAGATAGTCCAGCACGCTCTCGCCCAGCCGTGGGTTTCTCTTGAGCAGTTGTTCTCCTTCGAGCCAGGGAAGGAGTTTCCGCCTGTGCGCTTCCTCGAAGGCACGCATTTGCCAGGCGGTATCGATCATGGCCCAGCCATGGTCGTCCTCCACCGCCAGAAGTTTTCCGGCGTTTTTCCCGTGTAAGTTCGGAAGGCACAAAGCTCTTTTCCCCTGGAACATGAGTTCGCTGAGGCGCCCGGTATTGTTTGTCGCGACCTCCTGCCGGAGGCCATCAATACGCACTTCAACCACGAACCGGTTTACTCTGCGCTCAATGGAGCATTCGAATGCTGTATCCACCGGAAGTAAGACTTTTTCTTGCTGTGTATCGCGTGGTGTCTGGATGTCCGATAACTTATTGTTTTTCGTTCCTCCTTGTCAATCTCTTTATTCCAGGTACCAGCGACCGTCGATACGACGGGCTGTCCCATTGTATGAGGGATACTGGAGTTGGCCGCATTCTCCCGGGCAATTGACGCATGTCCCGGTCCATTTCGGCTCCTCGTCCAACTCATCTGAGTTCCAGTCACAGTAGGTCACCATGAACCATGCGATGTGAGCGGTATCTTCCTCGACTTCGATGTCGAAATTGGCAATCCGTGTTTCCGTGCGGTTGTAGCGCTCTACCTTTCGGGCGCGAAAAGCCTGGAATTCACGAAAAACCGTTTCGAAGCGCTGTTCACTTTCGCCTCCCGGCAGGAGGAAGAGCCGGGCGTTGTATGAATGAAGGCGGAGAAGGGAATGATAGTAATTCTCGAGCATATCTCTCACCCGGTAGACTTCCCTGGGCAGGACTTTTCCACCGCAGCCTGCGAGGGAGAGGGAAAGCACAAGAAGGAAGGAGACGGTTATAAGCCTGTTTTTTATCAGTTTCATAAAAAATTCAAATTCCTTTCCTGGGCATACTTTGATTTTTCTTATTGTATCATGTTCTTTTCATTGGTAGGACTCAAGTATGGAATCGTTTGTCCGATGTATAGAAGTAACAGGAGGCCCCCTCCTTGCCAGGGGAAGTCGACGTTGAGAAAAGGGGTGATAAAATGGACGTGAACAGAGTATTATCAATGGCAAACACAATCAACGCAGCAGAAGAACAGAAAGCGCGCGGCGAATTACAGGCGTAATTGATCAAGAAAACTACGGAGACGGAAAAATAGAACCTGGAAACTTTGCTGAATTCCCTGTCAGAGTTGGGTGCTCACGTCGACGGCATCGCCTGAAAATACATCTTTCATGGAGGGGGCCGACTGTTTTTTCCTGGGGATATGTATCTATACAGTCAAAAACATAAGGCCACTGGCTAGAATGGGTGAGGACCTGTGTGATGGGTAAAAGAATGATTTAGGCGAGAGTTTTCCTCCAGACGAAAAAAGTGTATCCTTCATGTCTGCTTGTTCTGTTCCTCAAAGGAGGGCCAGAAAGCTTGAGCATGAAGGAGCTCATGAAGCAGAATAGAGCGCCTGCGGCAGTAGTAGGGTAGCGACGTAACGGTGTAGACGGTTTCTCCTTTATATTGGACGAAATGATTTCCTCTGTAATCCCAATAATCTTTGGAATTCCCGCTATACACCATATTCTGTGTCCTCTCTAAACGTATTCTGAAGGAATGTGTATCCTTTTTTTTCCCATCACAGAGCTCTTTTATCCTGCAAAACTATTTCACAGGAATACTTAAGAGTTTGCACTTTTCCCTATTTTCCGTTCTTTCAAAAAACGTATAAGGTCTTCCTGACGTATTCGCCAGTACCTCCCCGATTTGTGTGATTTCAACTGCCCGGTCCGTAAAAGGATATATACTTTATCGAGGTGCATTTTCAAGCGTTTTGCGACCTCTTTCGCCGTAAGGTGTTTTTCCATCCGCCGTTCCCTCCTTCTCTGTTGAGTACTGTAGCGC
>SKXZ01000198.1 GCA_007128145.1 Candidatus Nitricultor lacus
AAAATAAGTCTTGCGCGAACCCGATCCATAAGCACTGCTTCACCCTCCCCCGCCTTTATCGCCTGACAGGACTTCCAGCAAATCATTTTTAATGAGAAAATCCGTCAAATTAGGACGTAAAGGCGTGATGGAAACCCTGGAGTGCCAGATTGCCCAAAAATCGGAATGTTTCTGCACCGACACCTTTTGTTTTTCCTCTTCAAAAACGAACTCCCGCACTCCACTAGCGGTTTTTCGCTCCCGTATACGTGTCAAATAAAAGCGGTCACCAAGCTCTGTGACCATCCACCCCTTGATCGCCTCTTCGTTGGCCCGGTCTGGAATATTCACGTTGAGAACAAGGTTTTTCTCTCTCCTGAGAGTATCTGAATATTGTTGCCACAACTTGTGCACAATCCGGGCCGCCAGCATGTAATTATTATGGTTTTCAACCGCGAGTGAAACAGACATAGCGGAAACACCGGACATCGCTGCTTCCATGGCGGCAGCCACCGTGCCGGAATAGAATACGTCAAAACCCAGGTTCGCCCCCCTGTTGATACCGGAAAGTACGAGGTCCACAGGCGTGTGCTCTCGGCGAAAATGATTGAGACCCAAAATAACCGTATCGGCTGGTGTACCATCAACCGCGAATCCCTTGATACCTTCCACCTCTATTTCGTTTGCCGTGATAGGTCGATGCGCGGTTATGCTGTGACTGGAACAACTTCGTTCCCCACTGGGTGCCACCAGCAAGAGATCGGCCTCCTCGCGAAATACCCGCAGAAGCGCTTTGATGCCTTCGCTTTGGTACCCATCGTCGTTGGTTACCAGAATGTGGGGTTTCATTCTTTTCCTGTTCCCGACCTGCGCATAATCTCCCGTGCTACCATGACACCTGAAGCGGAAGCCTGGATAAGTCCTCTCGTAATACCGGCGCCATCACCGGCTAAAAACAGATTTTTTACGTCACTTTCCAGATTACGGTTCACCTTTATACGGGATGAGTAAAATTTCACCTCAACTCCATACAACAGGTTATGGAAAGAATTCATGCCTGGAATGCACTTGTCCATGGCCGATATCATCTCCAGGATATCCTGCAAAAAGCGATAGGGTAAAACAAAGCTTAAATCGCCCGGGCTTGCTCCTTCGAGGGTGGGGCGAATAACGGATTTTCCAATTCTTTCCCATGTTGAACGTCGTCCCATTTGCAAGTCCTTGAGACGTTGGATGATGACTCCTCCCCCCAGCATGTTGGCAAGTCTTGCTATGTGGCGCCCAAATTCAATGGGTTCACGGAAGGGTTCGGTAAAATGTGTGCTGACCAGGATAGCAAAATTGGTATTCGGCGTGGATTGGTCCTCGTAGCTATGACCATTCACCGTAATAATGCCGTCATTATACTCCGTGACAACCTCCCCGGAAGGACACATACAAAACGTACGCACCCGGTCATCAAAAGTACGAGAGTAGTAGATGAGTTTCAATTCATACAATTCCCGTGTCCATTCCTCCATGATCGAGGCCGGCACTTCCATGCGTACCCCAAGATCTACCGGATTTTTTTCCAGGCCTAAACCGAGTGCCAACGCTTGCGACCGCAACCAGTCTGAGCCCACCCTCCCCGGAGTTACTACCACGTATTCACTGTGTATTTCTTCCCCGTCCTTCAAGCGCACCCCGGTAACACGATCGTTTTCGGTAAGAATCTCTTCCGCTTCGGCACCCGTACGTACCTGCAAACGGGTATCAAGATAATCTCTCATGCTGTGAAGAATATTCCGGCAACGGTCGGTCCCCAAGTGCCGCACACGGGAAGGAACGAGAATAAGATCGACCATCTCGCAGCGACGCCTGAATTCTTCGACCTTCTCGGTGTTATCTCCGAAAACTTCGCGTGTTGCGCCAAAACGGGCATACACGTCATCCACGTATTTCAACATATTTTCAAAAGCTTCTTCATCGAGCAGGGAGGACAGCTGCCCGCCCACATCTCGGGAAAAGGTGAGCTTGCCGTCACTGAACGCTCCCGCTCCTCCCCAACCACACAAAAGGGAACATGGAGAACACTTGCGACATATCCCTTTCACCTCTCGTGCGGGACAGCGCCTTTTCTCGATATCCCAACCCTTGTCTATCACGGTAACCTGTATATTGCTCTTTTCAGCAAGTTCCAGTGCGGTAAAGATTCCTGCCGGGCCACCGCCTACCACGACAACATCATGCTTCATGAAATGTTTTTGCCTCCTGGTTCTTCTTGATTTCTTCGAGTATCCTCAGTGCCACTTCCAGGGCATTTTTCCCTTCTTCCAGACCCACCAGTGGCTGTTCACCGTTACGTACGCAATGAAGAAAATGCTCAAGCTCAAAGCGAAGGGGCTCTCCCTTTTGCATGATGGGTTTTTCTATAAGAGCGTTTGGTATGCTTGATGAAGTCTTTTTGTATACGGCCAGCTCCTGTTCCAGGTAATCAATAGAAATGAAAGCATCAGCTTGCGTTATCTCCATGCGGCGAATTTTTTTCCTGGTGATCCGGCTGGCGGTGAGATTGGCAATACACCCGTTTTCAAAGAACAGTTGGGCATTTGCAATGTCTTCCCCCCGTGAAATAACCGGATGAGCAAATGCGCTGATCCGAGAAACATTACTCCTTACGAGGCTGGTCACAATATCGATGTCATGAATCATGAGATCGAGGACCACTCCCACATCTGTGTTGCGGTCGTTATATGGACCCATGCGGCAGCAATCGATATACAATGGGTGGTGGGTTATTTTTGAAAGCTCCATGACGGCAGAGTTGAAACGTTCGATATGACCAACCTGCAAAACCACGTTACGACGGTTTGCCATTTCCATGAGTTCTCTAGCTTCTTCAAGTGTGGTAGTGACCGGTTTTTCAATCAGTATGTTGATGCCCTCTTCGATAAAGTGTCCGGCAATGGCACGGTGAAGAACGGTAGGCACTACGATACTCACCGCGTCTACTTTTCCGAACAGTTCCCGGTAATCAAACAAGGGTGATGCCGTATACCGGCTGGCTACTTCGCGGGCTCGCTCACGATCGATATCGACCACGCCGACCAGTTCAACTTCAGGTATTTCCGCATAAATGCGGGCATGGTGTTGCCCCAGGTATCCTACTCCCACAACTCCCACTTTTATGGGACTCAAATGTTTTCCTCCCTGAAAAAATGTGTAATCTTAGAGGTGATATATGACCTGTCTTCCTCGCTCAACTGGGGATGGACAGGAATGGATAACACCTTGTCTGCGTATTCCTCGGAACATGGAAAACTGGTACCATTCCATTCATGCTCCATGAACTTCTGCTTATGAAGAGGCACCGGGTAATAGATGCCGGTCCCGATGCCTTCTTCCCCCAAGTGCGAGGCCAGCCCATCCCTGTTTTTCTCAATCTTCAGGGTATACTGGTGAAAAACC
>SKXZ01000106.1 GCA_007128145.1 Candidatus Nitricultor lacus
TCAATGAGATCGTCAACTTTTTTTCCGGAAAGCTTGCCATAACCGGGAAAAAGAGAAACATCGAACAAAACATCTCCATTTACACGATAAGTAAATCCTTTTTCTTCAAGAATCAAGATAAGGTCAATTATGTTTTTAATATTTTCAGTTGCACACGGATGGCAAGTTGCCCGCCTCACCCCCAAACAATCTGCGTCTTTCCAGTATTCTGCTATATAATCTTCCGCGAGTTTTTGTGGTTCGATCCCCTTCTCTCGAGAGCGATAAATAATTTTGTCATCTATGTCGGTAAAGTTTTGGACATAATTCACCTGGAAACCACATAATTCAAAAAATCTTCTCAGAGAATCAAAAACAACAAAAACCCTTGCATTACCGATATGAATAAAATCATAAACAGTTGGGCCGCATACATAGAAAAGCACCCGGTTTCTCTTCAAAGGTTCGAAATGTTCGATAGACCGGGTAAGCGTATTATAAAGCCGAATATCCAAAGATTATCCCTGCTTTCTGTATAACAACGTAGGTAAATTTCTTCCAGGAGAAGAGTGCTATTCCAATACCTCGATTACTACAGTCGTCACTCCTTCTTCTTTGCTGTCTATGGCTTTAGCCGCAGCCATTGAGAGGTCGATTTCACGGCTTGTTTTGTTTGGACCCCAGTCATTTATACGCACAACTACTTTTCTCCCGTTCTCCGGGTTGCTCACCACAACCAATGTGCCTGGAGGGAGTGAACGGTGAGCTGCGGTAAAAGCATAAGGGTCATAAATTTCACCACAAGCTGTAAGATTCCCTTCAAATTTATAACCATACCAGGACGCTTCACCTTCCAATTTCTGACTTACCCTGCTCTGGTAGGAACTACGCAATTGGTAAAATTCCATCTGGATCCTGTTAAGCCAATAAAGCGCAAGCTCGATCATGTTTGAGTTATTGGACTGACCATCTTCAGGATACACTGACAATATCTTCCGCCCGTTACAATGAGCAGAAACGTAACCATTTTCCCTGGATACATAGAAGGTTACCGGGTCGGAAGGAGGATTCGACAAGAGATCTTCCAGCACTTCGCATAAAACACTGGCCCTCTCAGAAACACTGGAGTAGGGCCCGGTATCCCGTATCCTTAACATAAGTCTTCCTCCGACTGATATTTCAGCAACACCATTTGAATTTTCATTAAATGTGACAGCTGCGTCCACGCTTGTTGTCCCCAAAAAAGCAAAAAGAACAATCCCTGTAATCCACGCTATTTTCAAGAAACTACAGATATCAGGCTTACTGCGATGCATGCTATACCCTCACCTCTTCCTAAACTCCCAATTTTTTCATGGGTGGTTGCTTTGACATTCAGCTGTGCCTGGGGAAGCATCATGGTTTCTCCAAGGGATTTTCGAATCTTTTCCCTGAAGGGAGCAATTTTCGGCATTTCGGCAATTATTGTCGTGTCAACGTTACAGATGTGCCATCCCTTATCAATGAGCACCAGGCATACCCTACGCAACAGCTCCGCACTCCGTGCTCCTTCAAGCGCTGGGTCGTCATCCGGAAACCAAAAACCAATGTCACCGAGTGACGCGGCACCTAGCAGACTATCCATTATCGCATGGGATAGCACATCACCGTCTGAATGTCCAATCAACCCCAACTCGTAAGGAATTTCAACTCCCCCAAGTACAAGTTTACGCCCTTTCCCCAGGGGATGCACATCATAACCGATACCACTACGCAGAGAACTCAGACATTCATCCATCGGATTAGTTCCTCTGCTCGCAAAAAGTCGCATGCCGTGGTAATTTTAAAATTGTCTTCCGAGCCAGGTACCAATACAACGGGGTGTCCGGTGCGTTCAACCAGAGAAGCGTCATCTGTCCCGTGAAAACCTTCTTCTTCAGCTTTTCTCAGAGCCTTTAAAGCCAGGGATATTCGAAAAGCCTGTGGCGTCTGTGCCCTCCAGACAGTATTTCTATCAAGTGAATGATCGATTGTTCTTCCGTTGGATGTCACCTTCAAAGTATCAACACACGGAACAGCGCAACAAGCGGCTTCATATTCCCTTACGGCTTCAGCACAACGCTTCAGAATATCATGGCTTACTAGCATTCGCACACCATCGTGTATAAGAACATAATCCTCTGAAAACTCTTCCAGTGCGGTAACTCCTGCCAGAACAGATTTTTGCCGTGTATCTCCACCATACACCCATTGTATTCGCTTCCCAACGTTTTCGCTCTTGAGAATACCTTCCTGAAATATTTTTTGGTGATGTGGATTAATAACCACCACGATGTTCTGTATAAATGAGGCATCCTGGAATACCTCGAGTGTATGTGCTAAAACAGGTTTCCCCAGTACTGGAAGATACTGCTTGGGAACCAACGAATCCATTCGTTCCCCTGTTCCCGCAGCAACGATGACGGCGTGATACAAATCTTCACCTCACCCGGAAATATGCTTTCCCCGAGGACGGGCGAAAATCATTCTGCCAGCTGGTGTTTGCAATACACTGGTCACCACGGTGTCAATAGTGTTATTGATGTGCCGTTTCCCTCCCTCTACAACTACCATGGTGCCATCATCCAAATACCCCACACCCTGGTCAGACTCCTTTCCTTCCCTGATTATCTGTATTCGGAGTTCCTCGCCGGGAAGAACATAGGGCTTCAAAGCGTTTGCAAGGTCATTGATGTTGAGAACTTCCACACCTTCAAGTTCCGCGATTTTATTCAGGTTAAAATCATTGGTGATTACCTTGGCTCCGAGGAGCATACCCAACTTGATCAGCTTGGCGTCAACATCCCGTATATCAGCGAAATCCCTGTCAATAATTCTTATAGCAACCTTTTTTTCCTTTCTCATTTTATTCAAGATGTCAAGGCCACGTCTACCCCTGCTTCTCTTGAGGGGGTCCTGTGAATCGGCGACCTGCTGGAGCTCTTTCAAAACAAAGCGGGGAACAATCATATCCCCTTCCACAAACCCGGTTTTACAAATATCGGCAATTCTACCGTCCACAATAGCACTTGTATCCAGAATTTTATTGCCTCCTTTTTGTCCCCGCAAGAGTTTCATTTTTGGAACACCTGTAAAAAGCGCGACAATATCCTCTCTCCGGGCCATAAAAACAGAAAATCCCAATGCGCCACTCACCAGTGTGATAACCATGGGGATTGATGGATTTCTAATATGCCAGAAAGACATAGGGTAACTCACCAATACTCCAACCACCAGTCCAATGATAAGCCCGCCCAGCCCAACCAGAATATCGACAGCAGACATCCTTTTGAGTCCGTTCAGCAACGCCCCCATTTTCTCCGTAAATAGAAACCCTCCAAAATGCTCAACCAGAACAAAAACTACCGCTACTGTAAGGCTTAAGAAAATGATTGTCATCCATATTCTTAGATTGAAAGAGGA
>SKXZ01000078.1 GCA_007128145.1 Candidatus Nitricultor lacus
ACTGAGACGCTCAAGAGGGCTTTGCCACTTAAAAATTCGATTCACCAAGGCTTGTGCTTGGCGTATGTGTTTTTGGTCTGCTGAGAGAATTTTCATTTTCGACCGATTCTTTCTCTTTTTTTAGAGAAATATTGTAAACTATTCTATCTTCAGTATTTATGGTCAAGCATGACAGCCATAGAAATGGTGACACAGTAGTTTCTGTTATCTGTTCTCGAAAAAACTCATCGTTCTGCCGCGGAGGGCGATTTTGCCTCTGTGGCAGAACGATGGAAAATATGCCGCAGCCCAATCCACAAGAACCAACACCCCAGGAAGATCACCACGCCTCCGGCGATCCAAAGTATTCGGCTGTATACTTCATCCGTCAACCAGACCCGCCCCGTGGTCAGAACTACGGCGACAAGTAAATACCAGCTGAAGTCACCAAGTTCGTGTCCTATGAAGAACTGTGTGAAATCCCTCCCTGAGCGGAGATCCAGAGTCGCTACCTGTCCGGTTCCGACCGTGGCCCACCAGCCGGTGAAATAGGGGTTTGATATTGATGCGCCTATCCCGGCAAGAAATAGGATAAACCAGGGCATCTCCTGGCCGCGGGTTCCAGCGAGAGAGGCAGTTGAGGCCGAGGCGGTGATAGTCCATCCCATCCAAAGCAGCACGCCACCGCCAATGATGCCAAGCAGTATTCGTGCAGTGACTGACTGCAGCCAACGGAGCAATCCCTTGGCTAAGCCGATCACCAGCAGGGCTTCCAGAAAAGCATGGCCGAGCAGCAGGAACAGAACCGCCGCTACACCCTGTGCCAATACCTGACCGATGACCAGGGCCAGCAAAGGCCCAGGTGACATGGCTCCAGTCATCGCTACAATGAAAGCTAACCCCAGTATGCGCATTTTAACCTCGTTTTTCTGAAAAATCTGCCATTTCAAGAGCAGAGATATCGTGCAGATGTTTTTCACAAAGCACAGGGTTGTGCAACCCTGTGCTTAAAGAATCACGTTTTTTCTCGTGCTTCTTTATACATAGCAACCACGTTCTCAGGAGAGACATCGGGCTGAATGTCGTGAACCGCACACAGCACATACCCCCAGGGGCCAAGCTCTGAGATGCGCTTTCTCACTTCTTTCCTCACCTCTACTTGTGTACCGCGGGGAAGGACGTAGGTGGTGTCAATCGCTCCCCAAAAGCAAATCTCTTCACCAAATTTCTCTTTGAGGGCATCCGTGTCCATCCCTTGAGCGGAAACCTGCACCGGGTTGAGAATATCCACCCCAATCTAAATATTTCCCATTATACCAAACAAAAAAAGAAGGACTTTGCTTTCACTGTTTCGGTGTACTATTATGAAACAGGAAAAGAAAGAAAGAGACAATACAATTCCAGTGAACGGAGAATTTAAGAAAAGGATGAACGTACATGAGACCATTCTCAAAGAGAGATAGCGGGTTTGTACACCATGAATACCGGTTGGGCGAGTCCTTCGAGTATTTTTTCGAGGTGACTGAAGCTACGTACTCAACAGAACAGCATGAGAAGTTGCCGGTCATCAAAGATCTTCAAAAGATAGAGGAGCTTGCCATCATTTACCGCCTGTCAGTTGTATCGATTGAGCATCCCAAGGTCACCAAAGAGATCGAGTTGCTTGATACAAGATATCGTGAAGTTACACAGGAAGATTTAATGAGTAACACTGCAAAGGAGACGGCATTTTACCCACTTTCTTCCCTCATTCATAGTTTTCCAGACACACTCAGCTACAGTTACACTGATGAGTATTTTACCGAGGAACTCAATAAGGCCTTCAGCGAATACATGGGTAATCCGCTTGGAATATTCTTATATTACAAGCTGATGGACGTACATTCTTTTCAATCCGTGATTGACTCCATTCCCGCCGGGGAATCAATTGGTGATATCGTGATTTCGCCTTCGGAAGACATCGAGGTCGAGCATGGAATATTCCATAATCACAACCCCGTTCGCCTGTACAACAGGATCGATTTTTTGAATGGGGCGAAGCACGCGTATTTCAAGGTACAGACCATGGGGAACATTTTTCGGGTACCGGAACAGAAAACAGAAATGCATACCAACTATCAAATGACTTTCCATGTCCCCTTGGAAGGGGAGTCAAGGGGGTTGCTGTCTGAAGGCGAGCAACAGGAATCGGCATTTGTGATAAGAAGCGAGGAGCCGGTTACGTCTATCCAAAGGCAGTATTCATTGAAATTAGTTTCAATCCAATAGATCTTGTCTTACCGATCCGAACAGCGTGCGACCGGTAAAGGCAAAAAAAGCGGGTTGATGAAACACGGGGTTGCGCAAATCAAGAAACATTCCCTTATTTTTAGATTGTTTGTTAGAAATTCACCGAGCCATTCCTGTCGGGTTGCCGGATTTGCTGGATTTTGGAAAAGGCACAGAAGCGGTAGTGAATAGTGAAAGTGATTGGGGCACTGATCATTGTAATTCCTGGTAAAATACCAGGAATGAAAATAAATACAGCTATTCCATAATGAAATTTGAAACGAATTTTACTTAGAGGTGGTTGAGTAACTCATGAAACAGATGAAATATGTATTCTTTGGTGCCGGTATTATTGGAAGTGTGTATGCTGCCAAGCTCCATGAGGCTGGTATAGATGTTACAGTTGTTGCGCGGGGTAAGAGACTGGAGGATATTAAAAAGCACGGTATTGTGCTTGAGTATTTTGGTACGGGTAAGCAGACCGTTACTCCTGTGAAGGTTGTTGAAGAGATACCCAGTGATGAATACTATGATGTGTGTGTTGTGTCTATTCAAAATACACAGGTTGAGTCCGCCCTGCCTACTCTGGCAAAGAATCCATATATTCCAACTTTCCTCTTTATGCATAACACCGTCAACGGTTTCGGACCTCTGATCGAAGCAGCTGGGCGCGACCGAGTCCTTATAGATCATGCAAACATCGGAGGTGAGCGGACTGATCATATTATCCATTATATGGCATCACAAAGCATGACAATGGGTGAGCTCGACGGAATGGAGAGCGAACGGCTCAAGCATATTGCAGCACATTTTAGGGCAGAAGGATTTGGAGTAGTCTTCAACAAAAACATAGACGCTTGGAAGAGGTATCATATGGCTTTTGGGTGCCCGATGGTAAATGCCATGTATATGGCCGGGAATTGCAATTACCGTTTATCACGGAATTCTGAAGCTCTCCGAAAATTCCTTCGGGGCATACGGGAAGCCTTTAAAGTGTTGCAGGCACATGACTTTCCAGTAGAACCGAAAAGAATTCGTTTGTTAATGGCGCTTCCAGGCTTTTTGCTTGTACCTCTTTTCAAGCTCGTGTTTGGTATGAAAATCATGGATATTGGCGGAGCCAGGCATGCCAGAAATGCTCGTGAGGGAATGGTTCACCTCAGCGA
>SKXZ01000146.1 GCA_007128145.1 Candidatus Nitricultor lacus
GGTATTCCTCCTTCGCAATTAGACCTTTTTTTTGATACAAATATGGAGGACAAAGCGTGCCAGGAGTTTTTTCGTCTTGTATCACTCCGCTCGAAGGGTGTTCCCATCCAGTATCTTTTGCAGGAATGGGAATTTTTGTCACTTCCTGTAAAAATGAAAAAAGGTGTTTTTATACCGAGAAGAGATACAGAGGTTTGGGTTGAAGCAGCGATTGATAGGGTGAAAAAAGAGGGGAAGGGGAGATCGCTCAGGATATTGGACATGGCTTGCGGTAGTGGAGCTATAGCAGTAGCTTGTGCGGCGAATATTCCATCTTCGATTGTTTATGGTGTGGACATATGTTTACAGGCAATACACATTGCTCGAAAAAATGCCCTTCTCAACAAAGTAGGGGATCGTACACATTTTCTTGTTTCAGATCTCTTCAAGGAAGTGGAAAAACAGCGTTTAGAGAAATTTGACATCATGTTGGTGAACCCCCCTTACCTGAGTGTGGGTGAGTGGGACAAGCTCTCGCTTGATGTTAAAGACTATGAGCCACGCCGGGCCTTGGTTGGAGGGGAAGAGGGGATGGAATTGATAGAAGAAATTCTTACCCAGGCTCACCGGTTCTTAGCAGAAGACGCTTTACTTTTTCTCGAACATTCTCCTTGGCAAAGTAGTCCGGTACGAGCAATTGCTCAAAAGGTGGGGACACTTGAGTTCAAGAGGAACATACCAGATTATTGTGGGAAAATTCGTGCCACGGAATGGCGGGTAATTCGAAGACAAGGGTGAAGTGATGAATACAAGGCCTACCTGGGATCAATATTTTATGTCCATAGCGGAATTAGTAAGCACGCGTTCAACCTGTATCCGGCGTAAGGTGGGTTGCGTTCTGGTAAAGGACAAGCGTATTTTAGCGACCGGTTACAATGGAGCACCGGCGAGCCTATCTCATTGTACGCAGGAAACGTGTTTGCGAACGTCACGTGATGTTCCTTCTGGTGTCCAACAGGAACTCTGCCGTGGGCTACACGCAGAACAAAACGTAATTATCCAGGCAGCGGTTCATGGAGTACGCACAGGAGGCGCAACGGTATATTGTACACACAAGCCTTGCATTCTGTGCGCAAAAATGCTCATCAACGCGCAGGTGGTTAGAATAGTATACAAGAATCCTTATCCCGATCCCTTTGGTGATGAGCTTTTGCGAGAGGGAGGAGTGAACATGTGTATTTTCGGGGAGGATTGTGGTTCATGAACTCTGCTGTATTTATGGTTTTACTGGGATTTCTGGTGAGCCTTTCTCTAACTCCGGCAGTGATTGCCCTTGGACACAAGCGGATGGTGCTTGACCACCCGGACGGAAAAAGAAAGCTTCATAGTCGTCCCGTTTCTCCCCTGGGGGGAGTATCTGTCTTTGTGGCTTTTTCTGTCACATCAGTGGTATCATCAATTATATCCGGTAACTCCTTTCCCTTTCTGGTGTTTCTCGGTCTTGCTGTTATATTTTTAACCGGTCTGTTGGATGACATATTAGGTTTTTCACCATTTATGAAATTGGGAGGGCAATTACTAGGTATCTTCCTCTTGATGTGGGGAGGAATAGTTATACAATTTGTGACTTTTCCTGGAAACGGGTTGGTGTTTTTAGGGTTGTGGGGATATCCCCTGACGGTAATGTGGTTTGTAGGGATCATCAATGCATTGAACTTGATTGACGGGATGGACGGCCTCTCGGGCGGGGTTGCCGTGATCGCGGCGTTAACGCTTGGGGTAATCGCGTGGCAGGAAGGAAGGATGGAACCGGCCTTGATGTCTTTTATTCTCGTAGCCTCCGTGGCAGGTTTCCTCCCTTTCAACTTCCCTCCTGCTCGAGTGTTTTTGGGGGATGGTGGTGCATTGTTTCTCGGAGCCGTACTCGCTACGGTTTCTATTCAGGGAGCGGTAAAGGGTGCTGCCACATTTACCTTGGCAGCACCGATTCTTGCCCTGGGTGTTCCCATATCTGACACTATTTTCGCAATAGTCCGAAGGAGCCGGAATCGCCTCCCTATAATGTTTCCGGATCGCGGTCATCTTCACCACCGGCTGTTGGAGAGAGGATACAGTCAGAGAAAGGTTGTTCTGACAGTATACGGTATCAGCGGGGCTTTCGGAGGGGTAGCGATTGTAATGGACCGATTGATACCCAATACGACCTATTCATTGTTGCTTTTTCTTTTTCTGTTTGGGATTTTGTGGAGATGGGGAAAACAGTTAGGTTTAATGGAAATCACAGAAAATGAGCAAAAAAGTGAGAAAAATTAAAATCTGTTTCGTGTTGGGAACACGCCCTGAGGCAATAAAGCTCGCTCCGGTCATTCTTTCTTGTAATGCATCCCCTTTTTTAGAACCCATAATAATATATACATCTCAGCACAAGGAGATGGGACAGAAATTTCTTGATGTTTTTGATATTCCCATACACTATATTCTACCTCCCCCTCCAGGTGACCGAAGCCTTGGTATCCTGACTTCACACATATTGGAAATGCTGGAAAAACCATATCACAATGATTGTCCCGGTTTGACGATAGTGCAGGGGGATACGACCAGTGCGCTTTGCGGTGCTCTGAATTCTTTTTATCATAAAGTACCGGTGGCTCATGTTGAAGCAGGATTGCGTACATATTCTCCATTGCAACCTTTTCCTGAAGAAATGAACCGTACAATCATTGGAAGAATAGCAAGACTTCACTTTGCTCCCACCATCACAGCTCATGAAAACCTGTTGCGAGAAGGTATAAATCACCAAAATATTGAGCTTACAGGAAATACCGTTGTTGATGCACTTCACATCATATCAAGCAGGACTGATTTTTTCCAGGATAAAAAACTTCGGGAAGCATGGGAGAGTGATTTCGACCACGCCGTCACGGTAACAGCACACCGCAGGGAAAATTGGGAGGGTGGAGTACGGAGGATAGCACTGGCATTACAAGATTTAACAGTTCGTTTTCCACGGACGAGGTTTTTCTTTTCCATACATCCCAATCCCCACCTTCGACGCGAAGTCGAGGATGTATTAGGAGATACTGAGGGGATAATTCTTCTCGATGCCCTGGGGTACGAAGATTTTATTCTCCTCCTTTCCAAAAGCAGCCTGGCGATCAGCGATTCAGGAGGAGTACAGGAAGAAGCGCCTTCTCTTGGAGTGCCTGTGGTAGTTACCAGGGAGCACACAGAAAGGCCGGAGGTTATTGAAGCGGGTTGGGGGGTACTTGTCGGGGCTGACCGGATCAAAATTTTTGAAGCTGTATGCGCTTATTTGGAAGGTAAGAAAAAGACCGGTAACAAAACCTCGCTTTTTGGTGATGGCAGGGCGAGCAATAGGATTGTATTTCGAATATCCGAGTATTTGGGGTGCACTGATACGGTGAACTTAC
>SKXZ01000013.1 GCA_007128145.1 Candidatus Nitricultor lacus
AAGAAGCCTGGTTGGATCAGCCGTTCAAAACCCATGGGGTGAGGATTTAGGCACCATCGAGGACCTGGTGATCGACATGGATGAAGGACACATTGTCTACGCCATCTTATCCTTTGGTGGTTTTCTCGGCCTCGGATCTGAATTGTTTGCGGTTCCCTGGGAAGCTCTCATACCCCGACCGATTGAGGGAATATTCGTTCTGAATGTCACCCGGGAGAAGTTGCAAGCAGCATCTGGTTTTTCGAGGGAAGAGTGGCCAATCCCTGGAGATCGGGAATGGGGTATCGGGATATATGATTCGTATGGTTTTCCCCCACCTTGGGGCTTGGAAGCCGGTTACTGGATGGGAATGGACACTCAATATGGTAGACTTTACAATCCTGATTCCACAGTTACTTTCCAGGGAAATGTGGTCCGTGTCGAACGCTTCGTGCCGACAGGAGAAATAATGGAAACTGTCCAATTGGTTATAGAACACGATGACGAACCAACCTTGGTTCACCTGGGACCATTGTGGTTCATTCATTACAAAGATTTTGACATCCATGAAGGTGATATGGCAAGAATTACGGGTTCACGTGTGGAGCTGAACGGAACAGCTATTGTTGTCGTGAACGAAATCGAGTCGGAAGGACACAGCTTGAGCTTGCGCAATGAGGCAGGTTTCCCTCTTTGGAGCCCTGTTCTTCAGCAGGTGGAAGAGCTCTTAGCGGAAGAGACAAACGTCATTGAAATCCAGGAAATACTCTATATCCCTGATTCAATCGAAATATCACAAGGAGAAACCGTTTATTGGGTCAATCTTGGACCATCCATGCACACAGTTACCAGTGGAAATATGGCACTCGACGAAGCCGGCGAATTGTTTGACAGCCAAACTTTGATACCTGGCCAGGTATTTTCCTATACCTTTGAAGAAGCTGGTGAGTATACATACTTTTGCCGCTACCATCCACACATGACAGGGATTGTGATTGTTGCAGAATAAATCATACAGCTGGCGGCTGACCGGGTGTTCCATTCGGATCCGGCAGCCGCTTTATCCTGCGCTTTCCAGTGTGTATTCTCTCTGTATGGCCGGAAATTCCTCAGTTAACTGATAGACACTTTTATTCAGATCCAGTTTCTTCATCAATCAACCTTCTTTCTCCCTTGAGCGCCCTGAGCTCTGTTATATCCTGGGTCACCTCCAAAGTACCGAGGTAATTCCCCGATTGATCCCGGACGGCAAAAAAGACAATATATATGAATCTTCCCTGCAGGTTGATCCAAAAATCAGCCCGGTCACGGCTTCCTTCCTTAAATGCTTTCAGGATATGCTCGACCCGGTCAACGCTTTGGGGAGGATGACAGTTTTGCACCTTTCTGCCTATGACAGAACGGGTTCTGACAAATATTCTTTCCCTGTTTTCGGTAAAGTAGCGGACAGTATCATCCTGGTCAATAAATGTTAATTCCACAGGCAGGCTATTCATGATATGCATAAGCTGGGAAAGGAAGAGAACGCCAGACGGCAAAACAACAGCATTTTCTTTCCAGACTGCTTCCTCGATAACAGACCTTTTCAAGTTTTCAACCAGGTGAGATGTTTCAGCTGGTTGCTCGATAAATGCGTAACCTACCTGATCACTCTCTTTCAGGATATCTACCCAATCATCCATAGAGAGCTTTTCCAGTGAAGTGGGAAACAAGATATTTTCTTCCTTGAAAATCATCCCGTCCACTTCTTCCACCAGGGGACTGATGATGGTATCAATGAAATTTTCCAAGGCTTTTCTGTCCCTCACGTTCTCAATTTCAGCTACACCGTGCTTATACAGGTCTCTTATCTCGTTGTCTTTACCCCACATAACCTTGGAAGGACCCATAAAGCCGTATTTTTCCAGGTAGGGGAAAAGCAGCTGCTCTTTCCTGGTATAGTGTCGTTCGATATCACGCAGTTTGAGGAGCAATTCTTTCATCTTTGCCTTCACGGTATCGACGTCTGTCTCGCCGGCTTTTGCGACCCACTCCTTGATATGCGCTGTAAGTTTTTCTATTTCCCTGTTTTCCAGCTTGAAGAGATAAACGGGATGAGAGGGGTTTTCCTCTTGTGCAACATCTTTTGCGAGAGAGGAAGTAAAAAGCAGGGCATGGACATTGCAGAATTTTTTGATTTCATCCGGTGACATCCCTTCGTTGATAAGAGACTGCTCGATTTCGGCTATTTAAGTTGAAGATATCTCTCCAACTTCACGTTCAAACCTTTCTTTTGCCTCCTCTACACTCAAGCCTGCGTGAAGTTTGCGGATAATGTCCTGAATCACGTGTTTTTTACCGGAAAAACCGTGTCCGCTCATGTTGCCACCACCCTTCCATCTGCTTTCTTCTTCTGCACTTCTCTTTTAGGGTTCTTATTTACCTATTTTTCGTAACGCACGAGCTGATTCCTGAATTGCCTCGCATGTTTTTTCCAGGGCCTCACTGTCATGTGCCAGGGAGAGAAAAATAGTCTCAAGGGGAGATGGAGGAAAGAATACCCCCCGAAGAAAAAGTTCCCTGAAAAATGCACGATAGAGACTAAGGTCGGAATTTTTAGCAGCGTGAACATCCTCAACCGGCCCTTTTGTAAAAAACAATCCGATCATACTTCCGATTCGGTTTATGGTTACCGGTATGTCCACTTCCTGGAAAGCTTCGATAAGGGTTTTTTCGAGATGTATTGCTTCTTTTTCAAGCGTTTTTTCCCAGTGATTGTTACGCATCAGTTCGCGAACAACCGCAAGTCCGGCAGCCAAAGCCAAAGGATTACCGGATAAAGTTCCCGCCTGGTATACCGGACCATCCGGAGAAACCCGGCGCATGACCTCTTCCTTACCCCCATATACTGCAAGGGGAAGTCCGCCACCAATAACTTTGCCAAGAATGGTCAAGTCTGGAGATATTCCGATTACACCCTGGTAACCGGAGAGAGAAAGGCGAAAACCGGTTATAACCTCGTCAAATACAAGGAGACTCCCACATTTCCTGGTAAGGTCCCGTAGACCTTCGAGAAATCCCGGCTGGGGAAGAACAACACCCATGTTGCCCGCTACGGGTTCCACAATAACCCCGGCGATATCTTCACCGTAACGTTTGAAAATTGCTTCTGCGGCACCAAGATCATTATATGGACACACCAGGGTATGGCAAACCACCTCCTCTGTAACACCAGCCGAACCTGACAAAGCAAAGGCTAAAGGACCTGATCCGGGCTGTACGAGCATACTGTCTGCATGACCGTGATATCCTCCGTCAAACTTGAGAATTTTTGACCTTCCCGTATAGCCTCGGCAGAGCCGAAGCGCACTCATTACAGCTTCCGTTCCGGAACTCACCATGCGCAAAACATCAATAGAGGAAATGTGATTTTTAATGGTTTCCGCCATAATAATCTCAAGCTCACACAACGCACCGTAGCTGGTACCATCTTGTGTTTGAGCACACACCGCTTCCACAACCCGAGGATGGGCATGACCAAGAATCAGGGCACCCCAGGAGAGAACATAATCCTGATAACACCTTCCCCCATAATCCCATAATTGACTTCCAGAACCCCGCTTGACTACAATGGGAGAAACACCCATATCCTGAAAAGCCCGCACTGGACTGTTCACCCCGCCGGGCATCACATTTCTGGCTCGTTCATACAATCTTTGTGAATCCATCTGTCACCTCATTCCAGATGAAATGTATCCAAGATTTTTCGATACCGCTGAATTTTTTCATCCCGACCAAGATCCTGATATTCTTGATGTTGTTTCTCTTTAAATAATGCATCAAGAGCCATTTCGATATTGTCAGGCAAAAGCTTTTCCAGCCACTTTCGCAGATACCCGGCCAGAAATGGACTCTTGCCGCCCGTACTGATCCCCACCAACAGGTTACCTCTTCGAAGGATTGCAGGAAAATACACATCAGAAAGACCCTGGTCGTCAACAATATTGACCAATGATCCTTTTTTCCGGGCTTCTTCAGATATTTTCCGATTTACCTCCCGATCATTTGTCGCTGCTATAACGAGAAAAAAGCAAGACACATCCCCAGGCCTGTACACCCGTTCATACCACAGTATGTTTCCTTCTGCTATTTCCTTTGTGATCAGAGGAGAAACGCGGGGGGCAATTACAGTTACCCGACAACCAGAAGCGAGAAGGCTCAATGCTTTTCGGCTCGCAACTTGCCCTCCTCCTACTACCAGGCATAAACGGCCGGTCATATCAATGTGCAAAGGTAAAAATGCCATACAGCTTCCCTTCCTGGTACTCTAACCGGTTACCCTACGTTCCAGTAGCCATTCGGCTACAGAAGGAGCAAAGTAAGTGATCACAGCATCGGCTCCCGCTCGTTTCATTCCGATAAGAGTTTCCATCACAGTCTTCTTTTCGTCAATCCATCCCGCTGCGGAAGCGGATTTTACCATCGAATACTCCCCACTGACGTTATAGGCAACAATTGGATGGTGAAAATTATTGCGGATGTCTCTCACAATATCAAGATAGGCCATGGCCGGCTTTACCATGATTACATCCGCCCCTTCCTCGATATCGGCTGCGACCTCACGCAAAGCTTCGCGACGGTTTCCGAAATCCATCTGGTACGTTCGGCGGTCACCAAAAGCCGGAGCGCATTCTGCAGCACATCGAAAAGGTCCGTAGAACGAAGAAGCAAATTTCACGGCATAGGAGAGAATAAGAGTCTCGGTGTATGATTCGCTATCAAGAGCCCTGCGGATGGCTCCAACCCGGCCATCCATCATATCCGACGGTGCGACGATATCCGCCCCCGCACGGGCATGCTGAATGGCGGTTTTGACCAGATAATCAACCGTACGGTCGTTGTCTATCTTCCCATTGACGAGAACCCCACAATGACCATGGCTCGTATAGGAGCACAAACATACATCGCTTATAACAACAAGCTCAGGCTGACTTTCCTTTATCTCCTGTATAGCTTGCGCTACCAGGCTGTTTTCCTCCCATGCCCCCCTGCCTTCTGCCTGCTTGGTATTCGGAACTCCGAACAGCAAGAGAGATGGGATCCCGAGCTCTGTGGCATTCCGGGCAATTCCTGCCAATTGGTCAATCGAATACCTTTCCACTCCAGGCATGGAAGGGATTCCCTCCCGGATACCTTTTCCCTCTACGATAAAAACCGGCCAGATCAGGTCATTGACATGAAAAACCGTTTCCCGGACCATTTCGCGCAAGCCTTGAGTTTTTCTGAGGCGGCGCAACCTGCGTGTGATCTCCATTTCCGGTACTCACCTTTCTTTTTCGTCATGGATCTCATCTTTTCCCTGTTGATTCTTTCCTTCACTGAAATGTACACCCTTCCACCCCAACCATTCATTCACCAAGCCAGCCAGGGTATGTACCTTGGGAGAAAAGGCAACCGTAAATCCCGCGTTTTCAATCGCTCGCTCAGTTACTGACCCAATGGCAACAATATGAGAATCAAGCAGTTTTTCCCGATACTCTTGAGCCATATCACACCAGGAAAAAAAAGCCGAAGGACTGGTAAAAACAGCCGTATTGATGCCCCTTTCGATTTCGCGTTGAACGATCGATTGAAAACGCGCATCAGCCTGATTCCGGTACGCTCTTAAAATTTCTACCTGGAAACCTCGAGTCCGCAGGCGTTCCTCAAGCCTCCCCCCTCCCTTGTCCGAAGTGATAAGCGTAACATCTTTCGAGCGTTCCATTGATTCCAACTCGCACGCTAAACCCTCAGAATCATAACGATTTGGTACCAGGTCCGGGACAATGCCTGATGCTTGTAATTCCCTGGCGGTCTGCTCCCCAATGGCTACTATTTCACTCTCACACAGAGTACGCACATCGTATGCCATCTCTTTCATAAATCCCAAAAAGGTACTGACCGCATTACGGCTTAAAAACACCAGTATGGAAGAAGCTGGATGTGTCTGGAAATACCGTGTCAAAGATTCTCGATCCGGTGTTATCGTTAAAAGCGGAAGAGTGAGCACTTCTGCTCCCAAATCCCGCAGTTGCTTCAGTGGATGAGGAACTTCGCCGTCTATGACCCTGCGGCTCCCCACTACCATGATACGTTCGCCGGCCAGAGGATTCTTTTCCCACCAATCACAAATTTGCCTTAAATCAACCACTGCGCCGATCACCAATACCGCCGGATTCGTTATTCTTTTGCTTTGTGCGATTTTTGGAATATCCACTAAAGGACCGCTGGCAACTTTCTGACCGCCGGAGGTTGCCCACATGATAACTGCTGCAGGAGTAAGTGGATCTTTTCCCTGCTGAACAAGAACATCCACAATGCGGGATACATTCGCCATCCCCATCAGGAAGATCACCGTACCCTCTATCCGGCTCAAAGCCGCCCAATCCAGATCGGGAAGCGAATCACCTCCTGCGGTAGACCCGCTCACAACGGTAAAAAGAGAGCTCATACCGCGATGTGTCACCGGAATTCCCGCCCAGGAGCAGGCTGCAATAGCCGATGTTACTCCCGGAATAACCTCAAAGGGTATCCCTTCCTGGAAGAGATGTTGTACCTCTTCTCCTCCCCGACCAAAAACATACGGGTCTCCTCCTTTAAGACGCACAACGCAATGACCCTTCCGCCCTTTATCAGCCAACAGGCAATTGATCTTTTCTTGTGGCAAGGTGTGTTTACCGGGAACTTTCCCCACATCAATCAGTTCAGCATCGTCCCGGCAATGACGCAACAGCACACCGTTGACCAGATTGTCGTAAATAACGCAGTCAGCCTCGCGCAAGCATTCCAATCCGCGCACAGTGATAAGGCCTTCATTCCCCGGTCCGGCCCCGACGATATAGACCTTCCCTTTCATGGTTTACCTCTCATATACATGGCTAATTCTTCACCCAACAATTCAGGGTAATCCGTTGAGCCTGAAATGACCTCCCGTCGAAGCTTGCCATTGCTTTCGATCATTCCTCTCAATACCAATTTTTCGTTCATCTTACAGGCATAGGCACCCAAAGGGACCCGGCAGCCACCACCCCACTTTTCCAAAAAACTTCTCTCACAGCGGACTGCTAATGCACTTTCCCGGTGGTGTACCCTCGCTAGACGTGATTCCCAGTTTTCATTCCGGCGGGCTTCTACCACAAGCACACCCTGTCCAACTGCGGGAACCATGTGTTCCACACTGAAATATTCACTTATTTTCGCGCTCAAATCAAGTCTTCGGATCCCCGCTGCCGCCAACACCACACCGTCCAATTTTCCCTGCGCTACATAATCGAGACGCGTGGTAATATTCCCCCGTATAGGCTTGATAATAAAATCCGGTCTCAGGGAGGCCAGTTGCACGCTCCGGCGTGGGCTTCCGGTACCAACAACCGCTTTCGGATGAAGTTCTGCAAGTTTGCGCTTATCTCTGGCCACCAGGACATCACGGGGGTCCCCCCGCTCCAATACCGCGGCTAAAAGCAACCCCTCGGGAAGCCGTGCCGGCAGGTCTTTCAAGCTGTGCACCGCAAGGTCGATCTCTCCTCGCAGCAGTGCATCTTCGATTTCCCTCACAAACACACCGGTTCCGATTTCTTCCGGCCAGTCCGTACCCTTCCACCGGTCACCTCTGGTCCGGATTACAATGGTTTCAAAAAAAAGAGAGGGATCACACAGGTGCAACTGCTCAATGACTTGGCGAGTTTGAGCTAAGGCCAGGCGGCTTCCGCGAGTCCCCACCCGCACATGATGACCGGAAGAATTACTTCCGGGCTTTTTTTCAACCATCTTTCGCGTCCTTCTCCGATATGATCTCCCCTTTTGTTATGAATTGCTTGAGTGTGTTTGCGCCATGATTCACCACTTTCCTTCCCACCCGTTCCAGGCAGGCACAATACTCCAAACGTTTGGCCTCGGGGAGTTCCTCGAGCAACGTTTCAATACGCTTGAACTCATCCCGGCACACAGTTTTCGCATATACATGCCAGTCCTGGATCAGGGGATCACAGGATATGATAGTTGACCTTCTCTGGAATTTCCGGGTCTCCACCTCAATCGCACTTTCCAAATGTTTCACTATATCCATGTCCCTTTCCTGGGGGGAAAAACCTCTATTTTTAAGAGTTTGAAGAGTCAAAAGTGTGATTCCGGTAAGCGTACCAATTCTCGGATCGATATCCCTGGGAATGGCGAGGTCGACCAAGCACAGAGCCCTCCTGCAATGCCGGTCTCGAAACGGCTCATATTCAATGGTATAATGAGGTGCATCAGTAACGCTTACGGCAATATCACATCGTGACAGCGCTTCGTATTTTTCTGCTGGTCCTATCACCGCACTGACACTCGGGCCAAGGAGGTCCACATTTGCTTTTTCAGGGTGCCGGCATACCAGGGTGATATCCTTCACGCCTTTTTCAGCAAGGTGGTGGATGGCTGACCATCCCATTTCCCCTCGGCCGATTACCAAGGCTCTTTTTCCTTTTACGCTTCCCAATTCCTGCTCAATGACCCGCACGGCAAGAGAGCTTATGGATTCGATAAAAACTTCTCGGCCCAATTGAGTCCGGCATTTTTTACCAAGAGTAACCGCTTGCCTGAAGAGCATATGCATAAATTTGCCACAGTACCCATTTTCGTGAGATTCCAGCCAGGCTTTTTTCACCTGTCCCAGTACATGATCCTCCCCTAAAGCCATCGATTCCAAACCACAGGCCACACGAAACAGATGTCGAACCGCATCCAGACCTTTATACATCACGAAATAGCGCTCTGGTAGATCTTTAGCAAAAAGCTCCGTTTTGATTGCATCCAAAACAGCATCAAGGGAACCGCTCCACAGACCATACAGCTCGAAACGCTGGCAGGTCATGAGCAAAACCGGTTCATGGATTTTCATAAGTGTACCAATTTTTCTCAAGACAACCGGAACTGACTGACCGGTCATCACTTTTTCCCGCAGCTCCAAGGGCGTTCTCTGGTCAATACCTATCACGAATAAATGTTCAAAATCCATTATTCTTCACCGACTGTCGATTAACTATCTGTGCTGTCTTCATACCAATATCCTACCTGTACCCTTCGTATCGATCAATCCAATACCCATCCTTTACCTCCGGGTCCGCAGGTATGCTTGAATGTGCATAAGAAAATTTTGGACGGCATCTCTCTGCCGGAAATAATGGCGATGGATGAAGCTTCCCAAAGCATTGTATACCACCTCCCCTTCTTTTCGAGTCCTTGATTGGTTCCGTTTTCCCACCCTGTAGGCGGGGTGTAGAAGTGCTCCCAGCCTGCGAGAGTGGTGAAATTCATGACCCCGGCACACTATACCTGGCCTGGAAGACAAGGGAGAAACCCGCACTGACTCAGCATCAACATATCCAAAGTTGACCAAGCGGGATGTCATTTCCTGCGCTGCTGGAAATACGCCGCTCATGGGAAATGTACGACCACTCACATCACGAATCGATCGGGAGAGGAAAAGATACCCTCCGCATTCTGCATATACAGGCATTCCTCCTGCAACCGCTTTTTTTATCGACTTCATCAAAGAGGTATTCTCGCTCAGCTCATGGGCGAATACCTCGGGAAAACCGCCGCCGATATACAACCCTCCCACTCCCTCCGGTATCTCGGAATCAGCGAGCGGACTGAATTCTACCCATTCTCCTCCCAGTTCCTCGAAAACCGACAGGCTGTCAGGATAATAAAAATGGAATGCCTGATCCCGGGCAATACCAATACGAACTTTCTCTTTTTTGCGGAGAACACTTTCAGGAGATAGTGGAATGCTGTTATTTGCCATCTTGGCAACCCGTAAAAGTTTTTCTACCGATACAGTTTTTACAAGTTGATCTGCTACATTGTTTAATTTCCATTCCAGGTTTTTCGATTCACTGGGCGGAATGAGACCAAGATGCCGTTCCGGTAAAGAAAATGTTTCAGAAGGGGGAAGATAACCCAGAACCTCAACCCCGCAATCCCGTTCTATTGCCTTTTTCAGCAAGGTGAAATGTTTTTCCCCGTTCACCCGGTTGAGGATAACGCCACTAAGCTTGAGATCGGGATCATAGGATCGATATCCCCACACCATCGCCGCTGCGCTTGCTGCCATTTTGCCGGCATCCACAACCAGGATAACCGGAATGCCCAGAATTTTTGCCACATGGGCGGTGCTTCCCCACGATGTAGCATCAGCTCCATCATACAGACCCATAACTCCTTCTACCATCATGAGTCGCTCCGGCAAAGCATAGCGTGCATACAGACAACGTACTCCTTCTTCCCCTACCAAATGAAGATCGAGATTACAGGAAGGAACACTTGAGGCAAATTCATGAAATGCCGGATCGATATAGTCCGGGCCTACTTTGAAGGGCTTTACTTGTTTATATCGTGTTAAAAGCCTCAGTAATCCCAGGCTTATAATGGTTTTCCCACAACCGGAATGAGTTCCTGCGATAACAAAGGCAAGCGGCACCATAAAACCTCTCTTTCCCAAAAAAACAGACCCCCAATCACATGCGCTTCGGGGGTCTATTGTTTTATCTCATTGAAACACACCCATATCACACGCAGGCTAGTGTTCCGGAAAACCGGCAGGTCTCCTGACTGAGGATCGCTGTTTGCCCGTGCCTTCCCGGAAATCCAGTGGCGCATTCGGGTTCACTCCCCATCACAGTGGCGGGACCGTGCGGGATTCTCACCCGCTTCCCTCTTCGGTTCCATCGTGGAATGGAACACCGGCATCCTTGGTTTTTTATTTATGTTTTTATCAGTCGCCCTGTGCAAGCAGCTGCTCTATTATAACAAAGTGAAAACATGGAAAACAACTGAACGATATGGAAAAGCAACATTCGGAAAGCTTCAATATATGCCACGATGACAAGAAAAGCATGAGATGGAATATTCTGATAATGATAAAATTATATTGTATTAACGTGAGCGCTTCTCGTGGGAGGGTTTCTGGTGATAAGTTTTTCAAAATTACTTTTAGGACAGGAACACGAAGGAGACCGCTTTCGGTATCATCCTTCTGTTCACGGCCACCAACGCGGGATCCTGAAAGATAAAGGACCTGTTGTTGTGTGGAATTGTACGCAAAAATGCAATTTGCGATGCCGTCACTGTTATTCTGAAGCGCACAACAACGACACACCCGGAGAGCTTTCGACGAGGGAATCCCTGTCATTGATGGATTCCTTACGCGCATACAATGTTCCGGTTGTTCTTTTATCCGGCGGAGAACCCTTGATGAGGCAGGATATTTTTGAGATAGCAGAATATGGCACGCGCATTGGCCTTCGCATGGTCATTTCAACAAATGGTACTTTACTGACTGCAGAAAATGCGCAAAAAATCAAACAATCTGGAATTCGTTATGTGGGAGTGAGCCTGGACGGCTTGAAGGATGCTAATGATTCCTTCAGGGGAGCCCGCGGCGCTTTTGATAAAACCATGGAAGGATTTCGAAACTGCCTCTCGATCGGTCAAAAAACCGGTTTAAGGCTCACGCTGAGCCAAACGACCTTCAGACAACTTCCCCATATTTTCCGTCTCATTGAAAACAACAAGATACCAAGGGTATGTTTTTATCACCTGGTATATACGGGAAGAGGGTCGAAAATAAAAGATGAGGACTTGACTGACAAAGAGAAAAGAGAAACCCTGGATTATATCATTGAAAAAACACTGGATTTCGGAGCGCGCAATATACATACAGAAATCTTAACCGTTGATAATCATTGTGATGGTATCTATGTATATCAATACATGAAAAACAGAAACCCCCCTCGAGCCAGGGAAATCTTCAGCATGATTTCAAACAATGGAGGCAACCGCTCCGGCATGGCGATATCCTCAATCGGTTGGGAAGGTAATGTATATATAGACCAGTTCACCAGGAATATTCCCTTAGGGAATGTCCGGCAGAAAGGTTTTGGTGACATATGGGATGGCAAAGAAAACACATTCCTGCACATGCTGCGAAACAGAAAAAAATATGTTAAAGGGAGATGTGTTTCCTGCACGTGGTTGAATCAATGTAATGGAAATCTCAGGGCAAGGGCATTGAGTACGGGAGATTTTTGGGCTTCAGACCCAGCTTGTTATTTAACCGATGAAGAAATCGGCATAGAAAGGAACATGTAGTGCTTATTTCATGGAACGTGACGAAAAGATGCAATTTATTTTGCAAACACTGCTATCGAGAATCAAGCCAAAGTGAAACCGTTGAGGGGGAGTTGACCGCAAAAGAAGGGCAAGCACTGATCAGGGAAATAAAAAAAGCGGGCTTCCGTATACTGATTTTCAGCGGAGGGGAACCACTGTTACGAGACGATATATTCGAACTGGTCGCTACAGCAAAGGATGTTGGCCTCATACCTGCCATGGGCACAAACGGAACCTTGCTCACCAAACATGTTGCAAGGGAATTAAAAGCCCTCGGTTTGAGGGGAATCGCCATAAGCATAGACAGCATGGATAAAGAATATCATGACCTTTTCCGGGGGGAAAGGGGTGCCTTTGACAGAACCCAAATCGGCA
>SKXZ01000070.1 GCA_007128145.1 Candidatus Nitricultor lacus
ACGGTACGGGAACTCACTCGACTCATAGACATATATTGACTGCACCCTATTAAAGATCGATATCCGGTTTTCAGGTATATATTGTGAATATTGAAACCGGTTCCCTCATATTTTTCGATCGTTTCCGCTTTTTATGCTTTTTTTATTTTGCCAGCCTTCAAGCACGAGGTGCACACACTTACTTTCTTTTTTTCACCGTCTATGAGTGCTCGGACCCGTTGAATGTTCGGTTTCCAAGTACGACGTGTCACTCGATGAGAGTGACTGATCTGGTTTCCAAAAGCCGGCTTCTTTCCGCAAACAGAACAAATAGCCATGATACACAATCCTCGCTTTTCTCAAAATGTCCGGATAAATATAACACAACCATGGTTCCTTTTCAATCACATATCCGAAAGTATGTACATATCCGAAAGTATGACCTATCTGCCTTTTCTTCACATACCCTGTGCTATAATTGGGTCGGTTCCGAGGAGAAAGATGAGCACTTGAAAAGACGCAAGAGAGGTAGAAGAAACGTTGTATAATGAAAAATATTCTCAGTCACTGTCTCTTGGCCATTCTATACGTTTTCTCAAAGGAGTTGGCCCCTATCTGGAAAAAAAACTCGCTCGGTTGGGAATTGGGACAATAGAAGACCTCATTTTTTTCTTTCCCCGCACATATCGGGACAAGGGTGAGATTGTCCCTATTTCCAGCTTAAAGGAAGACAGGCAGCAGACAATTGAGGGAAAGGTTACAGGTCACCGCTTTTTACCCACACGCAAAGGCAGGTTATTACAGGTATTTTTAGGGGACGGGAAAAACAATGTGGTCTTACTGTGCTTCAACCGTGAATATCTCATACGGAGACTGCCTCTGCAAACCAAGATTAGGGTAAGTGGAATTTTTAAGCGGAATCGAGGGCAATGGGAGACTTCAAGATTCGAAACGGAATTCCCTTCTAAAAAACCATTTGAACGTTATGTTCCTGTTTACCCCTTAACTGAGGGGCTAAATCATGGTAAGCTTTGCGCTTTGATTGAAAGAGCTCTGGAAGAATCAAAAAGCCAGATGGTAGATGTGCTGCCTCCTCATGTACGGGAAAGGCACCGACTGTGGAGTAGATATCAGGCTGTTGCAGAGCTGCACAAGATGTGTGTATCCACAATTGATGAAATGCTCGAGCGGCGTAGCAAAGCTCACCAGACCATAATTTTTGAAGAACTTTTCCTCTTTGCCCTTGCTCTGAGAAAGCAAAAACGAACACGCAAACAATCTGAGAATTCACCATTACGGCCTGTCTCTGAGGTAGTGAAGAAGTTCCTTGAAGCTCTCCCCTTTGCCCTCACCAAGGCCCAGGAAAACGCATATAGAGATGTGGTGAAAGATTTATCCAGTGGACAGCCTATGCACCGTCTTTTACAAGGAGATGTGGGATCCGGTAAAACCGTTGTTGCTTTGTTGAGTGCCTTGCATGTTATAGGAGAAGGGAGACAGGCAGCATTCATGGTTCCGACCGAAATATTGGCTGAACAGCATTACAACCGCTGGAATGAGACGTTTGCGGAACTCAATGTACCGGTCGTGCTTGTAAGGGGTGGAGGTGGGGTATCGAAGCGGAAAATCCTTGTTGAAGTGTCAGAGGGGAAACACTCTTTCGTTATTGGAACCCATGCGTTGATTCAAGAGGGTGTTAAATTTTCCGATCTTGCTCTTGCAATCATCGATGAGCAGCACCGTTTTGGAGTTGCTCAGCGTGCCAGTTTGCGAGATAAGGGGGATATTCCTCACCTTTTGGTGATGACCGCAACTCCTATTCCTCGAACCTTGGCGCTTACATTGTACGGAAACCTCGATATTTCAGTTATCAACGAAAAACCCATGGGGGTAAAAAGAGTACAAACTTTGCATTATTCTTCACATCAGCGATCTGTAGTATATGAGACCATGGCTCATTGCTTGAGGAAAGAGCAACAGGGATACGTGGTTTGTCCTGCTATAGAAGAGAACGATGAAGAACTGGCAACCGTGGTTGGTATCAAGAAAATGATAAAAGAAAAATGGTTGAAAGATTTTCGTGTGGAAGCGATTCATGGAAGAATACCCTCACGGGATAAAGAGCTGCTGATGCAGGAGTTTGCCTCAGGACGGATAGATGTTTTGGTGGCTACCTCGATCATCGAAGTCGGTATTGACATCCCTGGAGCGAATGTGCTTGTCATAGAGAACGCAGAGCGCTTTGGTCTTGCTCAACTCCATCAATTACGTGGTAGGATTGGAAGAGGGGGTAGAGAAGGACTGTGCTTGCTTTTATCAAAATCGGGCAATCCTCAAGCTGTGCGGAGGATGGAAGTTATGACAGAAACTGATGACGGGTTTCGAATCTCGGAGGAGGACCTGAAATTGCGAGGATCAGGCGAGGTATTCGGTTTGCGTCAACACGGCCTCTCCGAATTTCGTTTGGCTGAACCGTATTTGGATTGGAAAATTATTGAGAAAGCCTTTGAGGATGCAGAAAGTATATTAGACGAAGATCCATCGCTTCAGAAAGAACATAACCAAGGTTTGCAAAAAGAACTTGGCTTCCGGTTTTCAGGCAAGTGAGAATATGCGTTACTATACTGGATCATGAGACACCAGGACTTTTCTTTATTCCCACTTTTTGTGCTGAAAGCCAGCTCGAAAAAAAGTGAAAAATGAGGGAAGATGAATGGGTTACCTGCGCCTTACAGGTGGTGAGTGGCGTGGAAGAAAAATTATTACACCATCCGGTGCGAAAGTGCGTCCAATGCAGGATTTTTTACGGAAGGCAGTGTTTGATATTTTGCGTGGCAAGGAAAGAGGAGCAATGATTGCGGATATCTTTGCCGGGAGCGGTTCCCTGGGACTTGAAGCAATGAGCCGGAGAGCACGGGGAGTGCTGTTTGTAGAAAAAGATCGTTGGATAAGGAATGTATTACAGAGGAATATAACGATATGTGGAATTGAGGATAAAAGCGTTGTATTAGGAAGAGATTTTCTTAGAATTCAATCGTTTCCCGATACTTTCTTGTCTCCCGATATTGTTTTTCTTGATCCTCCCTTTGCTTTCGACCATCGGAAAATATTGCAGGCTCTTGAATTGCATATGGGTGTATTTGAGCGGGCACTCGTGGTGTATCGTTTTCCCAGACAATTCGAACCCTATGTGAATGAGGAGGTGTTGCGGGTGCATATGCTTCGCAGGTATGGGGAGAGTTTGATTGCTTTCGGTACACTAGAAAAGAATACGACAGAAAAGGTTTCAAGGACATGACGGTAATTTACCCAGGGACCTTTGATCCTGTGACAAATGGACATCTCGATATTATATCGAGAGCAAGTGGACTCTTTGAGTCAGTAATTGTGGCGATTCTTGAAAATCCTCAGAAAAAACCACTTTTTACACCTCGGGAGCGGGAGAAAATGATGAAGGAAACAGTGAAAAACTTCACAAATGTGAACGTTGAGATATTTCATGGTTTGCTGGTACATTTTGTAAGGAGGAAAGGCTGTCGTCTTGTCCTGCGAGGCTTACGCGCTATTTCCGACTATGAATACGAAACGCAATTAGCTCTTACCAATAGAAAGCTTGCTCCTGAAATAGAAACGATATTTCTTCCCACGAGTACAGAATATTCATATCTGAATTCATCTGCGGTGAAAGAGGTGGCACGATTTGGAGGTTGTGTGAGGGGTTTGGTACCGTCGATGGTGGAAAAAAACCTTCAAAAGAAATTCCAGGTAGACTCTCAAACAGAAAAATCATAATAGTAAGGGTTAAGATAGTTTTTCTAGATAGTTTTCCTATATACAAATACACTTTTATTACCCTGTTCCTTTGACGCGGGTCTATAAAGAAGAGAAGATAGAGAAAGGAGCACAAGACGATGGACATTCTTACAAGAATTCAGGATAAGGCACGAAAACTCAATAAAAAAGTGGTTCTTCCGGAAAGTGAAGATGAAAGAATACTGAGAGCTGCCCGGGAAACCATTCGAAAAAAGATGGCATTCGTTGTTCTCTTGGGAAATAGAGGAAGAATCGAGAAAAAAGCAAACGACATATCAGTTGATCTGTCGGGAATTGAGATTATAGATCCGGATACGGATCCCTACCGCCAGGAATACCTTGAAAACCTCTACGAACTGCGAAAAAATAAAGGAATGGATCGTGAAAAAGCTTATCAATGGCTGCAAAATCCTATGTACTATGCTTGTATGATGCTTCGTCAGGGTGTTGTTGACGGGATTGTGGCCGGAGCGGTATTTCCCAGCCCTGACGTTATTCGACCGGCATTACAAATAATCAAAACAGCTCAGGGAATCAAACTGGCTTCAAGTTGTTTTCTTATGCTGGTTCCTGAATGTTCTTTCAGGGAAGGGAGGAATTTTCTTTTTGCAGATTGTGGTTTCAATCCACAACCAAATGCTGAAGAACTTGCCCATATTGCGGTAACTACGGCGCGTATGGCTGAACTTCTCCTGGGTGTTGAGGCAAAAGTTGCAATGCTTTCCTTCTCCACCAAAGGAAGTGCGTCTCATGAGACGGTTGATAAAGTTGTAGAAGCTACCCGTATGGCGAAATCATTGCAACCTGATCTCATTATCGACGGTGAGCTGCAAGCAGACGCTGCACTTGTGCCACAAGTAGCTGACTTGAAAGCTCCTGGAAGCGATGTAGCAGGAAAAGCTAATGTGCTCATTTTTCCTGATCTTAATTCAGGGAACATTTCGTATAAAATTACTGAACGATTGGCCGGGGCCACTGCTATCGGGCCAATTTTGCAAGGACTCGCAAAACCGGTAAACGACCTGTCACGAGGATGTAAGAGTGAAGACGTTATTGGACAAATTGCCGTAACAGCCTTACAAACAGAATTTTAATGCTTTTTTCTTTGGACTGATTCTTGAGTGGTGTATGTGCGACTTAATATATCGGATGGGACCTTCTTTACGTATGACAAGAGAGAGATAATACTGGATAGTGAATGGAGGAGAGATGCAACGATGAATATTCTGGTTGTCAATTGTGGGAGTTCGACTGTTAAATACCAACTTTTCCGAATGGAAGAGGAAAATGGTGATGATGTTATAGCAAAGGGGGTAGTAGAGCGAATCGGAATTACAGGTTCTAACTTGGAATATAAAGCCGGTGATCGGGAAATCATTCGTGAACGAGAGATTCCGAATCAACGGGTTGCCTTGGAATGGGTTGTAGAAATATTAACAGATGATGAAATAGGTGTTTTGGAAGATATATCCCAAATTGACGCCATCGGACACAGGGTAGTGCATGGAGGAGAGCGTTTCACGGATTCCGTGCTCCTCAGCCAGGAAGTTCTTGATGTTGTGAGAGAGTGCTCTGAACTTGCTCCTCTGCATAATCCGCCGAACATTTTAGGCATTGAGGCGTGTCAGGACCTCATTCCCGGAGTACCACAGGTAGCGGTATTTGATACCGCATTTCACGGTACGCTACCCGAATATGCCTACATTTACCCCATTCCTTATGGATTCTATCGGAAATACCGAATTCGGCGTTATGGTTTCCATGGAACCTCCCATAAGTATGTAGCGGGACGTGCCGCAAAAATGATGGGGAAGAACCTTGGTGAATTAAAATTGGTTACCTGTCATATGGGAAGCGGGGTAAGTTTTGCTGCAATCAAGAACGGAGTTTCTATTGACACATCTATGGGGTTTACCCCTTTGGAAGGACTTATGATGGGTACCAGATGTGGGGACATTGATCCGGCCATCGTGCTCTATCTTATGGATAAAGAGGGTTTGGATATCCAGGATATGGACCGTATTCTCAATAAAAAAAGTGGGGTGCTTGGAGTTTCTGGAATCAGTAGTGATACCAGGGATATTGAGGACGCTGCACCCGCTGAACACCGTGCCCGTTTGACACTCGAGCTCATAGCTTACAGGGCGAAGAAATATATTGGTGCATATTATGCCGTGCTGGGAGGACTTGACGGAGTTGTCCTGACCGCGGGAATTGGTGAGAACTCTTCGTATATAAGAAAGTCAATTTTTGTTGGCCTGGACCATTTTGGAGTGAAAATCGATGATGAGAAAAATACAATAAGAAGGAAAGAAGGCTTTATATCAACGGATGATTCCTCGCTTAAAGTTATGGTCATACCAACGAACGAACAATTGATGATAGCTCTGGACACCTATTTGTTGGTAACCCAGAGGGAGTGATATAAATGCGTGTATACATTGGAGATGTAAAAAAAGAAACGGGAAGAACCGCCCGTGAAGTGCTCGAAGAAACCTTCGAACCTTTTTCTGTTTATGGCGATAAGGTTGCATTCGCTTCTCCAGTAATAGTCGATATTGTTCTAACCAATTGCGGTTCAGAATTATTGGGTGAGGGGAAGCTCCAGACTGAGCTGGTTCTTACCTGTTCCCGATGCCTTGAGCCATTCAATCTTTTCTATGAAAGTGCGATACGTTTCGAATTTCGTAACCTGGACAGGATAATCAGAGCATCCGATATTGAGGCAGAAGCTGAAGAAGAGGGGGTAAGGTATTATCGTGAGGACGATGCCTTTTTGGATATAACCCGGGAGATATGGGAAGCTGTCATAGTGAATTTACCAATGAAGCCATTGTGTGATCATGCTTGTCTTGGGCTGTGTCCTTCTTGTGGGGGAAACCGCAATCGTGTTGATTGTGGATGCCGTCATGAAAGCGAAGATCCCAGATTACAGGTTTTAAAAAAATGGAAAAGCGGGTAAAATGAAGCCGGTTTATCCTATAACAGGTCTGTACAGAAGGTTTGCAAAGGATTAGAAAGTATTCTATACTAACCTACAATTTTTATACTCGAACGACAAAGGGAGGAATAACATAAATGGCCAATCTCACGAACAAAACATCCCGTTGCAGAAAGAACAAAAGAAGGACTCATTGGGTTTTGCAAGCTCCCAATTTAAATGAATGTCCGCATTGTCATAAACCTAAATTATCGCATAGGGTATGTCCGGATTGCGGCTATTACAAAGGAAAGGCCGTTAAACAGGTTAAAGAATAGGTCAGGTGTAAGGGATGAAAATAGTCGTAGACGCATGGGGAGGGGATCTGGCTCCGCTTGAGATACTTAAAGGAGTGAAAGAAGCTGTTTCTTCAGAATGTGTTTTGATTCTTATCGGTCCCCGAGAAAGGCTTCTTTCATATTACCAAGACTTGGCAATGGATGAGACTCGTTTTCCCATAGTGGATGCTCCCCAAATTATTGAAATGGATGAGCACCCCGCAGAGGCAATCCGCCGCAAACCGAATTCCGGCATTACCAGGGGGATACGTTTATTAGCTGAAGAAAAAGCAGATGCGTTTATCTCAGCGGGTAACAGTGGTGCCCTTATGGCGGGAGCCTGGCTTGGGCTTTCCCGTATCGGAGAAATTGAGAGGCCTGCCATTGCTGCTCTAATCCCTAATATGCGTTCTTACACCGTGCTTCTGGATGTTGGCGCAAATATGGACTGTAAACCAAAACATCTTTTACACTTCGGTGTGATGGGCGCCGAGTACGCAAGGATAGTTTTGGAAACCGAACGACCGCGGGTTGGACTGTTAAGTATCGGAGAAGAAGAAGGCAAGGGGAACGAGGCCGTAAAATCAGCATATCAGATCTTCAAGAGTCGCCAACAACAGCTGCATTTTGAGTTTACGGGCAATGCTGAGGGACAGGACATCGTTGCAGGAAATGTCGATGTAGTCGTGTGTGACGGATTTACAGGGAATGCTTTATTGAAGTTTGGTGAAGGACTTATAGAACTTATCGCCCGCATTGTCACTGAACAGGTTCGAGAAACCGAGCTCGAGACGAGGGTAGACAAGGCTTTAAAGAGACTTGACCGCAGCGAGTATGGAGGGGCTCCTCTTTTGGGAGTGGAGGGAATTTGCCTGGTTTGCCATGGAAAATCGCGTTCCAGAGATATAAAAAGTGCCATCCTCAGCGCTAAAGAATTGGTTCGGCAAAACATAGCAAGACGGATCAGAAGCGGTCTTGCAAGCCTGAATTTGTGAGTGAAAGAGGTAAAAATGATAAGGACAAGAATAAATGATCTTCTTAATGTTCGATACCCCGTATTACAGGGAGGTATGGCATGGGTTTCCACTGCCTCTTTAGTTTCAGCTGTTTCGGAAGCTGGAGGGTTGGGGATTATCGGGGCGGGTGGCATGACTCCAGAGGAACTGCGTGAAAATATACGTCAGGTAAAGACGAATACATCTTATCCTTTTGGGGTAAACCTCATGTTGTTGTCACCAGATATTAACGAACACATTGAGGTGGTGAAGAAAGAAAATGTCCCCGTAGTTACAACCGGTGCTGGGAATCCGGGATCACTGATTAAAGAATTTGAGGCGTTACATATTCTGACTATCCCTGTGGTTTCATCAGTAATGCTCGCAAAAAGACTTGAAAGGTTAGGAGCAAGAGCTGTCATTGCAGAGGGACTGGAATCAGGTGGACACATAGGGGAAGTTACTACCATGTGTCTTATGCCTCAAATGGTTGATGCCCTGGATATTCCTGTAATTGCGGCAGGCGGCATTGCTGATGGACGGGGGATTGTTGCCAGCCTTGCTTTAGGGGCGGAAGGTGTTCAATTAGGCACCCGTTTTGTATGCTCAGAAGAATGTAATGTGCATGTGCATTATAAGGAATCTATTTTGAAAGCAACAGACCGCTCTACTGTTACAACCGGTGTGTCCACCGGACACCCTGTCAGGTGTTTAAGAAATCGCCTTACTCGTAAGTTCCAGGAATTGGAAGGTCAGGGAGTGTGCAGGGAAGAAATAGAGAAAATGGGAGCCGGCTGTCTCAAACTTGCCGTGTGTGATGGAGATGTACAAGAAGGATCGGTTATGGCTGGGCAGATATCCGGGCTCATACATGATATTAAGCCTGTACAAGCGATCATATCTTCTATGATGGATGATGTGGTTCGGGTGATAGACAAACTCGGCCGGTTGGTGGAAGTATGAGGATGTCGACAATTTGTTTCTTTCCCGGTCAAGGCTCTCAGAAAGTGGGAATGGCTGACGACTTTTTTCATCATGAACCATCTCTTACAAAAAAGCTTTTTTCTTCTGCTTCAGAAGTATGTGGGTTTGACATATTCCGTCTTTGCCGGGAAGGGCCGGAAGATGAGCTTGCCCTTACAGCCAATGCACAACCGGCTATTCTCACGACGAGTGTGCTGGCATTCCGTATTTTGTTCTCGAGAACCGGCTTCCAACCCTCGGTTGTAGCCGGCCATAGCCTTGGAGAGTATACGGCTTTAGTGGCATCCGAAAGCATGGATTTTGAAGATGCGGTTCAGGTTGTGCGAAGACGTGGTGAGCTTATGCAGGATGCCGTTCCAGCGGGAAAGGGAACCATGGTCGCCGTTATTGGTCTTTCAACTGACCGTGTAGAACAGATGGTCCATGAACTTGCTTCAGAAGGCAAAGTCGAGATAGCGAACTTGAACGCTTCCGACCAAACTGTGCTTTCACTTGAATCTGGAATGCTCTCAAAAGTTATCGAAATATCCCGGGAATATGGTGCGAAAAAAACTGTTTCCCTGAATGTCAGCGCACCCTTTCATTCTACTTTTATGCAGAAAGCAGCGGAGGGCCTGGAAAAAGTGCTCCAGAATATTCGTTTGAAACCGCCTGTGTATCGTTTTATAAGCAACGTAACGGGTGAATATGTTGAGGATTCTGATAACATAAGAAAATTACTGGTGCGTCAGATGGTTTCTCCCGTATGCTGGAATCGAATTATGAAAAAATTAGTTACGGAAGGGCATAGGGAATTTGTTGAATGTGGACCTGGCAAGGTGCTTTCCCGACTATTGAAAAGAGAATATCCTGAAACTCGGATATTGAATGTTGGCTCTGTGAAGGCTGTAAACAGAATGAATCTCGCGGCTGGTGGAGGTGGTGGAGTTGAAAGATAGGCCACGAGTGGCCCTGGTTACAGGAGGAGTGAGGGGTATCGGATTTGCTATTGCCCGAACCCTGGGTTCCAGGGATATACGAGTAGCCATTCTTGATGTGGCTTCCGTTGAGGATGTCGAAAACGCTGTGAATAATCTCATTGAAGACGGTATCGAAGCGAAAGGATATGTCGCGAGTGTAACAGATATGGATAAAGTTTCAGGAGTTGTGGAAGATCTGGTTTCTCATTGGGGTGCCGTTGATATATTAGTGAACAATGCGGGCATTACCCGGGATGCGCTTTTTCTGCGTATGAAGGATGAAAGCTGGAATAAGGTTCTCAATGTGAACTTGCAGGGAGCCTATCATTGTGCTAAATCTGTGTTGAAACACATGGTAAAGAAACGATTTGGACGAATCATCAACATATCTTCGGTTGTTGGGGTGACCGGAAACCCAGGACAGACCAATTATGCGACGGCTAAAGCAGCTGTGCTGGGGTTTACACGTTCTCTCGCAAGGGAAGTTGCCGGAAGAGGAGTTACTGTTAATGCTGTAGCACCTGGTTTTATAGATACTGACATGACCCGGGAGCTTTCAGAGGAGGTGAGGAAGACCTGGATTGATCAAGTGCCCATGAGAAGAATGGGAAGTCCACAAGAAGTGGCTGAAACGGTTGCATTTCTTGTTTCAGATTCAGCTGGATATATCACTGGACAGACTATTCATGTGAATGGTGGAATGTTTATGGCATGATTGAAGTATTGTGAGTGTTTCTTTTTTTGCCATTGTAGGTCCAGTGACTTGTTTTGATTATGCTACATAAAATCTGGAGGTGTGCATCATGGATGTTTTTTCAAAAGTCAAGGAAATCATCGTCGATCAACTTGGAATTGATGAAGAGGACGTCACTCCGGATGCTTCTTTTATCGATGATTTAGGAGCAGATTCATTGGATATCGTAGAATTGATAATGGCGTTTGAAGAAGAGTTCGATATTGAGATTCCAGACGAAGATGCCGAAAAAATCACCAATGTTTCAGAAGCAGTGGAATATATTGATTCCAAGCTTTCCTGAATTAGAATTAATACATGGTCAGTGACAAGCAGGACTTATGTGAACTCGAGAAAAGGATAGGTTACCAATTCAGAAATGGTGCCCTCCTGTTAACTGCTCTGAAACACAAGTCTGCACTGGAAGGGAAGACAGGATCCTGTAATGATCGTTTAGAATGGCTTGGAGACCGGGTAGTCGGCTTGTTCATAGCCGACTACCTTTTTTCAATGTACGAAAAACCCCGGAGCTGGCTTGCAGGAAATCATTCAAAATTGGCAAGTGAGGAATATCTTGCCTGGGTAGCCCGAAAAATTAGTCTTGGTCGTTACCTAATATTGGGTAGAGGAGAAGAGCAATCTGTAGGACGAGAAAAAGATTCAATTCTATCCAGTGCATTAGAGGCTTTAATAGGAGCTGTATTTGTCGACTCCGGCTCTTTTGAAATAACTGAAAAAGTAATGCAGGGTGTGTTTTGCTCGAATGGAGGGTTGGAACATATTTTACTGCAAGTGAACTATAAAGGACTTTTACAAAGTCTTTGTCTGCGATTGAAGGAATGCCTTCCCGAATATCAGGTACTATTTTCAAGTCCTGAGTTGGCACCTCACTACCGGGTAGCCGCTTTGGTTAAAGGTAAGACATATGCGGTTGGAGAGGGAAAGAGTAAGAAAAAGGCGGAACAAGTTGCTGCTCGTAAAACCTGGGAAAAATTGGTAAGTGAGAATATCGCTGAAAGTGATACCCCATGCGCTTAGTATCTTTACGTGTACACGGTTTCAAATCTTTTGCAAATCCTGTATCGTTAGAGTTTGTTCCCGGTTTGAATGTTGTCGTTGGTCCGAATGGTTCGGGCAAGAGTAATATTATCGAGGCATTGCGTTGGGTTTTAGGAGATAACTACCGTGAGATGCGTGTCACGCAAAACCGCCAGGTGATATTCCATGGTTCTCCTGCTGCACGTCCTTTAGGTATGGCCTTCATTGAAACATCCTGGGAGGATGAGGAGAAAGAAATATTTACCCTGGCTCGCCGACTTTTTGCCAACGGAGAATCTGAATACTTTTATAACGGTCGCAAGCTCAAGCTTAAAGAAATGAAGGAAGTGGTCTTTCAGCACGGTTTTCCCGGGGATACCATGAGTGTCAATGTCGTTGACCACGCTAAACTCCAAACCCTGTTTGATTACCGCCCTGCTGAACGCTACCGCCTTTTTGAGACCTCAAGCGGTGTTTACGGAATGAAGCAGAAGCTCAAAAACCTTGTTCTTCGAATAAAACGGTTGGGCGATAAATTAGACCGTTTGAGCGAAAGAAGGCATGAGTTGACATTGCAATTAAAAAGGGTGAAGCGCTTGGCTGCGATTGAGAAAGAAGTAAGGGTTTTGGAGGAGGAAATAGGTGTTTTACATTACCTTTGGTTGCGGCGTTCGTGCGAGGAAAAAGAAGA
>SKXZ01000199.1 GCA_007128145.1 Candidatus Nitricultor lacus
CGGTAAGAGTACCCACGATAATTGAACCTATTCCACACCAAGCCAGCATGCGGAAAAACGCCCGGCTTGAATCGGGAAATTTCAGCAGGAGCGCGGAAGCGGTGAAACCGGCGATAGCCATCACGATACCGTATATGACATCTCCTACTGCGATACCAAAAAAGAGAAAAAAGAAAAAAGCCACCAAGGGCGTGGGGTCAACCTCACTATAATTCGGTAGACCATATAGATGCGTGAGTATCTTGAAATTATCTACCCATTTCGTATTCTCGAGTTCAATCGGCACAATTTCATCCGGCAACGGATCACGTGAAAATAACATCCATTCCTTCCAACGGGAACCAAGAGCTTCCTGGATTCGAGGCAGGTCTTCTTCTCTCGCCCACCCATTGAGAAGGCAGGTAGAGTCGGTCCACAGAAGTTTTGACTGAGTGATACGCCTTTCCAGGTGGCTTTCCAATACGTCATGGGTAATCTTGAAGTCATTTTCAAATTTTCGAAAAGCGGCCGCCTGCGCTACGAACTTCTCTCTTGCCTTTTCCAGGGAAATTATCTTTTGCTGGATCCCTTCACGAGCTTGGCGTGGGGTACCCTCAAAAGCCTGCGGAAGAGAAATAACTGTTATCGAGTGTTCATGAATAAATGTTTCAAGCGTTTGTAAAAGTTCCTCGTGCACAATCACCAGTACCAGGCGAATCCTTTTTTGTGCGGGAAACTCCTCCACAACCCATGAATCTCCACTTGTGCCCAGCTCTTCTTTTAACTCTGAGAGCTGTTCAGGGTTGACCTCGACTAATAGTGCCCGTGTGTGTTGGGTATGGCCAAGGTCCTCCAATGGAACCTCTGCTGTCTCAATGCGGTGTAAAAAATCCCGGTGAGCGTACAGACGGTTCAAAGACGTGCGAACCCTGTTTATTTCCTCTTCAATGCGCGTACATTCATGATGCACGGATTCATAATTGAAGCCGGGGTGAAGAAAGCGGCTCTTCTCCACTTCCAGAGGTATCGGAAAAAGGCTTTCCAGCGGAGAAGGCTTCTCATCGCGGTATTTATGGATAAAATCCAAGCAGAATCGAACCTCGGAAAGCTGGCGCTCCAACTCCTCAACATGGACCTCACTGCGTGAGTTCAAAGTTTCATTTGGCGGGTCCTGTTCAGTTATTTGCAGCACTCCCATATCCTGCAGGAGATGGAAAAGTTCCTCCCGACGATATTGATGAACCAACAGATCGATCTTTTTCATCCGTTTAATCGCCATGTTGATCCCCCAACTGTTCCAATAAAAAAGCTACCGCTTGGTCGACAGTTCCTTCCAGCTTCTTACGGAGGCGCCCGGCTTGTTCTTCAAAATCTTTTTCGATCTTTTCTGCTTCTTTTTTCACTTCTCGGATACGATCATCTCGAATTTTAGCCGCTTTTTCTTCAGCTTCCTGTATACGTGAAGACCGTAATGATGCAATGGTGACTTCAGATTCAGCCAGAATTCTCGCAGCTTCCCTTTTTGCTTCCTGAATTTCCCGTTCCTTTGTTTTTTCCAATTCCCGTATGCGATTCACCGCATCAACAACCACGTTGTCTGTTCCTCCCTGGGAAAAATAACCTCATGTACTGTATCAAAACTCATGGAGCTTTTCAAATATTATATTGGTTTTTCATAATCTTCGGCAAACTGCTACAATAAAGGTAATAGAATATCATACCTTGGAGGTGATATGTATGAAAGCGATCGTGATATTTTACTCTCGCACTGGAACCACACACAGTATGGCAGAAACCATCGCTTCTACTCTCACCGGTGAGAAATTCGACGTAAAACTTACCACCCCCGAAGACGTTCCTGTGGAACGACTTACCGATTATGACCTTATCGTGGTAGGTTCACCCACCTATTACGGGACCATGGCCGCAGAAATCAAAAAGGTGCTCGATGAAAGCATCAGGGTGCATGGAAAACTGGAAGGCGTAGTGGGTGGTGCTTTCGCATCCTCTGCCAACAGAGCGGGCGGGAACGAAACAACTGTTTTATCGCTCCTGTGTGCGTTGTTGATTCACGGTATGGTTATCAAGGGAATGTCCGGAGGAGACCACTATGGTCCCGTGGCAGTCGGCTCTTTTGACAGTACGTGTGAAAAAGAATGTATCCGCTATGCCCAGGAACTCGCCGCCCTGGCAAGGAAAACACGCGTTGATTAAATTCACCAACGAGGTGAAGCGGTCAATCCCTTGGAATTATAAATACTGCTTCACCTCATGGATACAATTTTTTACACGCCGCTCCCTTCCAGTATCTTTTTTCCCAACCCCCGGTCAGGCCGCAATGGGTATTCGGCATTGAAACACGCCAAACAGAATTCATCCCCCGATGAATGCCTGAGAGCGGACTTCAACCCATCGGTATCGAGGTAACGAAGACTGTCAAGACCCAAATAATCCCGTACCTCTTCACATGTTCTCCCGGCTGCTACCAGTTCTTCACGGGTAGGAAAGTCAATGCCGTAGAAACACGGACAACAATGTGGTGGAGAGGTAATCCGCATATGCACTTCTCTTGCTCCGGCTTCTTTCAACGTAGCGATCCTTCGTCGAGAAGTGCTGCCCCTCACAATAGAATCCTCGACAATGACCACTTTTTTCCCTCGGATAATTCCTCTCATGGGATTCAATTTCATACGAACGGCAAGCTCACGGTTTTGCTGTCCTGGCCGAATGAAAGTGCGTCCCAGATAGGGATTGCGGACCAGGGCAAATTCAAGGGGCAGGCCGGACGCCTCGGCATACCCCAAAGCGCCGTGCATGCCTGAATCGGGCACCGGAATAACCATGTCGACATCCCTGTCTTCCCTTTCAGCAAGGATTCGACCCAGGTTTTTTCTCACCTCGTATACGCTCTCTCCAAAGACTATACTATCGGGTCGGGCGAAATAAATCAGTTCAAAAAAGCAGTATGCTTTGCGCTTGGAATGAGCATAAAAGAAAGAACGTGGACCATTTTTATCCAGTACCAGCATTTCACCCGGCTGCACTTCCCTTATCACTTGCGCGCCTATAACCTCGAGAGCGCAGGTTTCAGAACTCACAAGGTATCCACCGTCCATCTCCCCCAGGCACAAAGGGCGGAAACCCCAGGGATCACGCAGGGCAACCAGCCGGTCAGAGGACATCACTATCGCAGAATAAGCCCCCTGTATCTGCCATAGTGCTTCTTTCACTGCGTCTTCCAGGCCGTCGAAAGAACTGCGGGATATGAGGTGAAGAATGAGCTCTGTATCCATGGAGGAAGAGAAAACAGCTCCCTGGCGGCTCAATGCTTTCCAAAGAGTGGGGGAGTTCGTCAGGTTTCCGTTATGAGCAACCGCCAATGGACCGAACCTGGTTTCTCCCAAAAAAGGTTGAAGGTTTCTTTCCGATGAAGAACCGGTAGTGGAATATCTCACATGACCAAGCGCAATATCACCCTGAAGAAGGCGTTCCGCTCCCGAGCGTGAAAATACTTCAGAAACGAGACCCATACCCTTGTGTTCCCAAAAACGGTTTCCACGGAAAACCACGATGCCGGTGCCTTCCTGTCCCCGGTGTTGCAAGGACAGAAGCCCTGCCTGGACTACGCGGGCGGCATCTGGTACCTGGAAAGCGGCGAATACACCACACTTTTCCCTTACTTTCATAAACGTTCTCCCCCAGGTATTCCGGAAGATTGGAAAAGCCCTTCTTCCCATATGATACGCAGTTCTTTTATGGAGAGATCAAAAAGTGTCATGGAGTTTCTTTTCGCTATCAGCCGGTCACCTCCGGTTACACCTACCATATACAATGGGATTTCATGCCTTTGAGCGGTTTCTTCAACTTCCTGAACATACGAAGGTTCAACACTCAATAAAGCTCGTCCGGCTGATTCGCCGAAAAGAAGGGCATCTTCCCGCAACGATCCTAAAACTTCAAGCGACAATTCTGCTCCCAGCGGAAACTCCGGGCACAGGCAGGCTTCGACCACACCCATGACCAATCCTCCTTCGGCAAGATCAGAAGCAGAAACGACTAAACCACGTCCTGTCACTTCGAGCAAAAATTCCTGCAAGTCCTTTTCGCGCTGTAAATCAAGAGATGGCGGCGGTCCCACTTCCATGTCATGAACCAAACAGAGATATTCACTTCCTCCCAGTTCTTCCCGTGTATCGCCTGCAATTATCACCTTACAGTCTTCTTGCATAAATCCTGCGGCAACAGCATTTTCTACCCGGTCTATGATTCCCACCATTCCTACCGTGGGGGTGGGATGCACAGAACCACCTGGGTTTTCATTATAAAAAGAAACGTTCCCGCTCACAACCGGAAGTTCAAGGGCCCTACATGCATCACTCAAACCATGTACCGCTTCAACAAAATACCAGTAGCGGTCATCCTTACGCGGGTTTCCGAAATTCAAACAGTCAGTCACCCCAGCTGGTCGGGCGCCGCTGGAAGCAAGATTGCGTGCCGCTTCTGCAACCGCGTGTGCCGCCCCCAACCGTGGATCGAGAGAACAGTATACAGGATTGCAATCAGTTGTGAGCGCTATACCCCACTCTTTTCCCTTTACCCTTAAGACGGGAGTTCCCCGTCCCGGAAGAATTTTCGTATTGATCCCCACCATGTGATCATATTGGCGGTACACAGGACGCCGTGATGAAAGGTTAGATGATCCAGTAAGTCTCAAAATCACTTCATTCCAGTCAAAAGACCCAGGCAGGTCCCGCCAGCTCCCGTTATTTTTCTCTTCCAGAAAAGCAGGCTTTCTTCTTGGGGGCGTGTACACAGGAGGCGAGGTAAGCTCTCTGGCCGGAATTTGTGCCACGATATCTCCCCGGTAGCTTACCGTGAGCGTATCACCGTCCTCTACTTCCCCGACCACTACCGCTTCCAAGCCCCATTTGTGGAAAATGGCCATTACTTCAGCTTCGGTTCCATTTTCAACACACAATAACATACGCTCCTGTGATTCAGACATCATGCTTTCCCAGGGCTCCATTCCACTTTCCCGCAGGGGAATACGGTCCAGGTCGAGAAGCATCCCGCTTTTCCCTTCCGCGGCCATTTCACTGGAAGAGCATGTGAGCCCCGCCGCTCCCATATCTTTGATTCCAACCACTTTCCCGCTATCGAGCGCTTCCAGGGTGGCCTCGATTAGGCATTTTTCGGTGAAAGGATCACCTACCTGGACACTCGGACGTTTTTCGTCACCTTCACCAAACTCCTGGGATGCCAATATACTGCACCCTCCGATGCCATCTCGTCCGGTGCGGTTTCCAGCATAGATAATGAGATTACCCCTTCCCTTCGCCCAGGCACGGGCAAGGCGATCACGCGGAGCAATTCCCACACACATGACGTTCACCAGGCAGTTCCCCCGAAAAGAAGGGTGAAAATATAATTCACCCCCCACCGTCGGCACACCCACGCAATTCCCATAAAATGCTATACCATCGACAACACCCTCAAAGACGTGTCGAGAATGTACATCATCAAGCGGTCCAAAACGAAGTGAATCCAGAAGAGCTATCGGGCGGGCTCCTGCTCCAAAAATGTCCCGTATGATTCCGCCTATTCCCGTTGCCGCACCCTGCAGGGGTTCTACTTGGGAGGGATGATTGTGGCTTTCCATTTTGAACACCACGGCTACCCCATCGTGGATGATTCCTCCCGCGTCTTCTCCAACCAATGCGCTCAGCTTGCCTTCACGCGGAAACAATTCAAACCAGGTACGTGAATGAGGATAACCACAGTGTTCGGACCATTCCACCGAAAACATGGCAATTTCCGTCAGGGTCGGTTCCCGCCCCATGATTTTCAAAATCTTCCGGTACTCTTCATCACTCAGCCCAAGCTCTTTTGCGGCTTTTTCGTTCCTACTTATTTCCATGTTTTTGCTCCTCAAGCCATTTAGCAACAGATTGGAATACTCTTTTCCCATCAACCGAACCGAGCATTCCTTCTGAAGCCCTTTCCGGATGGGGCATTAAACCCAGGACGTTTCTTTTCTCTGAAATAATACCCGCAACATCATCCATCGATCCGTTGGGATTCGTCCGAACACCTGTCTCCCCTTCCGGCCCGCAATACCGGAAGAGCACCCTGTTCTCATTATTAATCTTCTCCATCGCCCCGGAAGAAGCGTAATAATTCCCCTGTTGGTGAGCGATAGGAATTTTCACCACTTCTCCGGGAGAAAAAAGAGAGGTAAAGGGAGTATCGGTGTTTTCCACCCGCAGGTAGACATCTTGACAGATAAAGCGCCCACCCCGGTTGGGAAGTAATACTCCTGGTAAAAGACCGCTTTCGGTCAGGATCTGGAATCCGTTACATATCCCAACCACCAGTCCTCCCTTGCAGGCAAAGTCCCTCACCGCTTGCATTACGGGGGAAAAGCGGGCAATGGCTCCAGCCCTGAGATAATCACCATAACTGAAACCACCAGGGAGAATGATGCAGTCGATTTCTCCCACATCCTGCTCTTTATGCCACAAATATACCGTATCCACCCCAAGCACTTCACTGAGCACATGGTAACAATCATGATCGCAGTTGGATCCCGGAAACACAACCACTGCGAATTTCATGTGGCAGACTCCATCTCCTCTGCCGGTTCAACATGGCACCTGTAACACTCGATTACAGGATTCACCAAGAGGCGGTCACACATTTCATTGAGTCTTTTTTCCGCTTCAGCAGGGTTCGCGCTTTCCATCACGACTTCGAAATACTTACCGGTTCGCACTGCTTCGGTTTCACTGAAAGACAGGTTGTGTAAGGCATTCTTCACGGTCACTCCCTGGGGGTCGAATACACCCCTTTTGAGAGTGACCGTGACATGACCCAGAAATTTCATATCCTTTGCTCCAGCTCAGAACTTGACCGGTTCCCGCCGGCCTGATTCAGCTGAGCGGTAAATTGCCTCGCAAATAGCGGCACATCGATATCCATCTTCAAAGGTAGCACCGTATGGCTCGATATCGGTTTCCTTGACAATTGATTCCAGGAAGTGGGACACAGCATGTACAAACGTGTGTTCCCATCCGATAATATGACCATGAGGCCACCAGCGATCCCAGTAGGGATGGAAACTTTCTGTGACCAGAACATTATGGAATCCCTGTAGTATCTGTGGTTCTTCATCCTTGAGGTATACTTCCAGGCGATTCATATCTTCAAGGTCGAAACGTATGGTTCCCTTGGAGCCGTTTATTTCTATTGTCTGTTTATTCTTTCGTCCCGCGCAATACCGTGAAGCTTCAAGGGTTCCTATCGTCCCTCCCACAAACTCCGCAACAGCAACAAAGGCATCATCAACGGTCACCGGAACTTTCTTAGAAGGATCATCAGCCGCCGGTCTCTCCTTGATAAAGGTTCTCATAAGAGAACTGACAGATTCTATTTCCCCTACCAGGAAACGGCCCAGATCAATGATATGTGCGCCCAAATCACCTAAAGCACCTGATCCCGCCGCATCTTTATGCAGTCTCCAAACCGCTGGAAATTCCGGATCCATGATCCACTCCTGCAAGTAGGAAGCCCGGAAGTGATAGATATCACCGAGCTTTCCCTCCTGGATGAAATCACGAGCCATGCGGAGAGCCGGTACAAAACGGTAATTGAAACACACCATGGAGCGGGCGGAAGAGTTTCGGGCCGCTTCCCACATTTTTTTTGCCTCATCCAGCGTACCGGCTAAAGGTTTTTCACACAATACATGCTTCCCTTTTTCCAAAGCGTATATGGAAGGTTCCGCGTGCAAGTGATTGGGCCCGCAGTTATCGAGAAGTTCGACATCGGGGTCATCCACCATGGATTTCCAGTCAGTATAATACTTTTTGTATCCGTAACGGACCATGGCTTCTTTCACTGCGTTTTCCGTACGCCCAAATATTGCCGCCAGGCGTGGGAAAGCGACCGGGGGCCAGAATATGTAGGGATATTTTTTGTAAGCGTTGGTGTGTGCTTTTCCCATAAAAGCGTAACCGAGCATACCCACACCTATTTCCGGAACATTTTCTCCGGTTCCCCTGCTTTCTCCCATGGAAACGAAGCCAACTTTTTCACTCATGTTGTTTCCTCCCTTCTATACGTTCCGTGAGTAGTAAGTAGTGAAACGAACTGAGGCGCTTGTCGTTTCAATGGCAAGAAAAAAGTGGTTCTCGCTATTTACGACTCACGGCATTCTCTTTCTTCTTTTCCGCGCTCGTCCCGGTAAGGATTGACCTCTGATAACACCCCCATCACCCGGCGGGCCAGGTGGCCAATGGCATCATCATCCAGGGAATCGCAATCAACAATGATTGACACCGTGAAAAAATCCTGGTCTTTCCCCACACTACTGCGTGCTACATCATCAAGGCCCCGCTCTCGTAAAAGAACACTGATCCGCTGAGCGATGTCCATTGATTGTTCTCGTAACGCATCCCAGTGGGATGTATCCTCATCTGCCAGAACAAAGCCCACTTCGGCATTATCACCACGTACTCTTATAAGCGCAAACTCGCCAAAGGGGTAGTGTTCTTCAACGAAAAGCCGGAATTTGCGTCCTCTTGACAAAATAATGTCACAACACCTCGTTTTTTTTCGTATGCTTTCAATCCCTAGAATTGTATTATAGCGGATGTTATGTCATAAATGAACGGGGTAAAATTTCACTGAAAAAATATGTCGCCCGGATGCGGCAAAAAGACTGGAGAATAAAAACCTTGAAGCAGAATGACCATGAAAAATAGGTTTCACGAAGATATGGCAATATAGCGTTTCGCGTTAATGCACTACTCCCATCGCCTGGCGATAAAAGCCACCTACTTCCGTAATATCCCTTCTCTCGCTCAGATCATACACGTAGCGGATAACCCTTTTTTTCCAGAATTCCTCTGTACTCAACTTGCCTTGACGCCACAAAACAAAGTCCATCGCGCGGACCTGGAAACTCAATATATAGCGGTCCTGCCATACCAGTTGCACAAGGTACCAGTCCTGGTCTTCAAGCAACCGTTTCATGGACTCAAAACCCATACCGATCTGGTTACAGAACGCTTGTGATATCTCTGTTGCCGACAAAGTCATGCGTATATAGGATTGATTGTATTCCGTGATATTGATTTCATGTAGGTGATAACCGAATTCAACCAATAGATCGGCTGTCCGTTCAATGCGCTCTTCAAGAACAGGTGTAAGCATAACTTCACTTTCAAGCAACTCGAAACCCAGTTCAAGCTGCTTCATACCGTTAACAAAAAACTCACTCGCCAGTGTCCGGGCTGCACGCGGTTGGAGAAGAATCACAATACACATGGCTAATCCTGAAAATTTTCTTCCAAGATGGAACACCGGCATATCTCATACCCCCTTGCACAGTAAAATCGCTCGATCGGCTATTTCCTTTATGTGTGATAAAAATTATTGCCAATAAAACATCAGCTAACTTGCGTTCCTGCTGAAATATGATCTCTTCGGCCATTCGAGTATGAAGTTTGAAATAGGAAACTGTCTGTTATAATGGTGGGGATATTTGTTACAATATTTGATGATAGTAAGACGTTAACGTAATATATGTGTACCCATACCTTACATATCCATATGTAAAAACTCGTTAAGCCACGAATTCCCGGAACAAAGCCAAAAAGGGGGGGATATATTTTGGTATCGAAAAGCAGATCTTTCCCACTCTTATGTGTATTGATATTTTCCTATCTTATCGTCTTTTTCTTGTCCTCAGCCACCATGGCGGCTCCCTCAGGCGGGACAATCGCCGGTTCGGTCATGGATCTCTCTACCAACGAAGCCTTACCCAACGTGCGCATAACCATCCCGGAAACCGGATTATCAACAGGTACAAACCAAGTGGGTCAATTCCAGATATCCGGCATCCCACCTGGTTTCCACACAGTAGCTGCTTTTCTTGAGGGATTTGAATATGTCGAACAATCGATCAATGTCATTGCTGATAGAACGGTTACCGTCTTTTTCGGGCTTACTCTCAGCAGTGGATCAGTCGCCGGAACTGTAATGGACCGTTCTACCCACCAGGCGGTACATGGAGCCCGTGTCACAATCCATGGTACCGGACTTGAAGCATATACCGGAGGCCAGGGACAGTTCCACATCACCAGTGTACCTGCAGGCAGACAGGAAGCCCGGGTATATATTCGTAACGAACGCCTTCAGTCCAAACGAGTTGATGTGATTCCGGGGAAGACCATCATCGCCAATTTTTCTGTTTCCGTGAAGGATTGGCCTGATATCCCACCCCCTCCTGTAATTGATGAACCAGCGGAGGAGGCACCCCCTCCCGCACTGTCCTACAAAGAGGAAAGAGAAATCCATATTCCCGAAACAGTTCCGGAAACACCTGAACCGGATATTTTTCCAGAACCTTCCCCTGAATTGGAAATACTACAGGACGAGCCCGCAGAAGAACCCGAACCTGCAATAGACGAAGCACCCCCGGTTCGTCCATCGGAGCATATTTCAGTTTCTCCCATCCTGGGCCGTTTTATTGACGACTTGATCGATGAAGATGAAATTGTGCGGCACGGAGCACTGCGATCGCTCAGGGTTATAGGAAAACCAGCCCTGGAAGCACTTTTAGAAGCCCTTACTCACCCTCACCCAGCGCTGCGGGAACTCGCCTCCTTTGCCATGGGAGAAATGGAAAATGAAGAAGTTATCGGTGTGCTCGTTGAGGCGCTTCAAGATATGACACTTCCGTCCCGGGAAGACGTTGTGCAGCTGTTGCAAGATAAAAGTGGACAGGCCTTTAGTGATGACCCATCGGCATGGAATAATTGGTGGGAAGAAACTCGACCCGTTGAAAAATCTCGTGTTATCTTTGAATCGGTCACCCCTATTCCAACACCGGACCCTGAGCTGGCGGAATTGCCTTCACCAGCTATAAAGCCGGAAATTGAGTCGGAAATAGATAGTGTCATTCCCTCTCCCGAACCGGAAGTGTTTCCTGAGCCGGAAAAAGACCCCGAACCAGAGATTTCTTTCGAACCTGAATTGGAAATAGCCCCTGAACCTCTGCCTGTGCCTGAACCTGAACCTGTGCCCACAGAAGAAGTGACACCTGAGTCATTGCCTGAAGTACATACCTATACCTATCTTGGAAGCTGGTTCATGCCGGGAGTAGATGAAAACAACGCGGGTGAACCTCATGGCATTGCTGTCGGTGGTGATAATAACATATATGTCGCCGACTCTTTACTTCACCAAGTCCATGTATTCAATTCTCACGGCGAACGTATCAGGAGCTTTGGGTCACCCGGTCAAGCGGAAGGACAAATGCTTGCCCCCTTCGGCATAGCTGTCGATAATACCGGCAGCATTTATGTCACGGAGCGGGAAAACCACCGCGTTCAGACATTCGATCCAGAAGGAAATCCTCTTTTCTCGTGGGGAGAAGAAGGAATTGAACCCGGTCAGTTTTACGCGCCCTTCGGGGTCACTGTAGATACCGAGGGATACGTCTATGTAGCGGATGGCGGTAATAACCGCGTTCAGAAATTCGATTCCAACGGCAACTTCATCACCATGTGGGGTACCTACGGAGAAGAACCCGGTCAGTTTTACGCGCCCTTCGGGGTCACTGTAGATACCGAGGGATACGTCTATGTAGCGGACTGGGGCAACGATAGAATCCAGAAATTTAATGCCGATGGGAACTTCATTACCATGTGGGGAGGATATGGCCAGGAACCCGGTCAGTTTTACGCGCCCTTCGGTATCAGCACTGACATGGCGGGAAATGTCTTCATTGCCGAAAGAGGCAACCACCGCGTTCAGAAATTCGATTCCAACGGCAACTTCATCACCATGTGGGGCTCAGCGGGAAAGGGTGAGGGAGAATTCAACAACCCTACCGCAATCACAGTCAGCCCGCAACAGGAAATATTCATAACCGATTCCCAAAACAACAGGATTTGCCGGTATGGACCAACCAATGATATGTAGAACGTATTATTTTTCCAGCTTTTCCTCGCGGAAGGCTGTGAGGTAACCCATACAAAATTCATCACACCCCATCAAGGCTTCTGAGGCGAACATGATTGACAGGAGCTTGCGGTCAAGAGGATCGATAATCGCAGCATGCAACCCGTAGCCGACACAAAGCCCCATGAAGGCTCTATTCATAAGCTTGCGATTTGGCATGCCGAAAGAAATATTTGACAGTCCGCATACCGTTCTCACCGGAGGATATTTCTCGGGTATTTTCACCAAGGTTTCCAGGAAAAGCTTGCCCTGGTTTTGGTCAGTGCCTACAGGAACAACCAGGGGGTCTATGAGAAGTTTTTCCTGGAGAATATGGTATTTTTCTACTGCTTCAACCAAAACATCCACAAGCTGCATCCTGTCTTCCACCGATTGGGGTATTCCCCCACCTCCCATGGCAAGGCCTACTACCTGTGCTTTCGTATCTCTGGCAATTGGCAACAGTGCTTTTATGCGGTCATTTTCCGCAGTAAAAGAATTGATCATCACTTCGTCCTTGGTATAGATTTTCAGGGCCTCTTCCAGCGCGCGATCATTGGCTGAATCCAGGCAAAGCGGCACATTCACCTCATTTTGCACTACTTCTACCAACCACCTCAAATCCTCCACTTCACGGGTTGCTTCGGTTCCCGCGTTCAAGTCGATAAAATGTGCACCAGCCTCCTCTTGCCGGCGTGCTTCCTGAACAAAAAATTCCACGTCTCTTTTTTCTAAAGCTTCACGGATTGACTTTCTTGTCGCGTTGATTCTTTCTGCGATTATCAGCATAACTCCAGTTCCTCCTTCTGCGTGCCCAGGTTCATATAATCATAAAAAAGTTTTGCCAAATAAAATGATCCCGCTACTACAAGCGGTTTTTTCTCTTCACGAGCTTTGGCTAAAGCCTGTTCTTTCGCACTAAAGGGTTCTTTCACCACGTGTACCTGTATACTGTCTCCGGTAAAATAAGGTTGGAGTTGTGAGGGACTGACGGTCTTCGGGTTGAGAGGAGAAGTGAGAAAAACCGTTCCACCGAAGGCTCGTACTTCACGAGCGATACCGGAATAATCTTTCCCCTCTAAAAAACCTAGCAAAAATATAACCTCTTTAAAATCGAAATACTCATGTAATGTTCGGCAGAGGAAAGCAAAAGAAGCTCCGTTATGCGCGACATCAAAGACAATCAAAGGATCCATGGATATGAGGCTGGTGCGGCCTGGCCAGTGCAACCTGCTCAATTCTTCCTGAAAATCAGCTGAAGTGACAACCGGATAGCCCCATTGCCTGGCTGCTACAACTGCTGTGAGAAAGTTATCTACCTGCTGATCCCCCACAAGGGGAAGAAATGATTTCTGCCACTCCCCGTTATTTATGCACCAGGCAAATTCAGCACCTTTCCATGACCGTGATAAAATTCTATAGGCACTCTCTTGTTCCACTCGCACAATAGGCACATGAAGAGAAGAAGCGACAGTGGAAAATACTTCGTCTGCTTCTTCAGCTTGTTTTGCAAGCACCAACGGGACGCCTGTGCGCATTATTCCGGCTTTCTCCCTGGCTATCAGAGATAATGTATTCCCCAGGATTTCTGTATGATCCAGGCTTATGGGGGTAATCACGGTAAGAGAAGGGTCCGCTACATTAGTAGCGTCCAGCCGACCTCCCAAACCCACTTCAACCACTGCTCGATCGATTTTTTTTTCGGCAAAAAAACAGAAGGCCAACGCAACCGAAACCTCGAAATAGGTTGGTTTTCCAAAGGAAAAATCTCTTCCCATGGCCTCAACTACCGGCTTAATCCTGCTTACCAAATCTGCGAGTTCAGCGGGGGAAATGAGAGATCCGTTTGCCCTGATTCTTTCCCGAAAGCAAAAGAGATGAGGTTTGACATAAAGTCCGGTTGACATTCCACTGTACGCAAGAATTCTTTCGAGGAAATAGGCAGTACTTCCCTTCCCTTTAGATCCCGCCACTAAAACAATAGGGAAAGAGTGTTGGGGGTTGCCAACCCTTTCCACCAATTCCCTCATGCGGTCAAGCTTCAAATCATCATATGTGAACGATGTTTTCTCGTAGTTAATCAGGCTATACAGATAGTCGAGGGATTGATTGTAATCCAAGGTTTTCTCCCTTCAGTTATCTCATGGTCCTATGTTCCGCTGTGGGAAACTCAGTATTCCTCAGGCATGCGGGATAATTCTTCAAAGGTAAAAACCGGCCCCTCTTTGCATACATAATACGGCCCGATGTTGCATCGTCCGCATTTTCCCAAACCACATTTCATTCTCATCTCCAGCGTGGTGATGATATCAGCAGGCTGAAAACCCATTTCCTGCAGAGCCTTTATGGTAAACTTAATCATTATGGGAGGACCGCAAACAATCGCCTTCCACTGAGTGGGGTCTACGGAAATGTTCTCTTTCATAACATTGGGGACCAAGCCGACTCGTCCCTTCCATTCTTCGTCACCCCGGTCCACTGTTGTGAAAAGTTCGAGGTCCGATCGCTCTTCCCACTTGGAAAGTTCCCACTGGAATACCAGATCCTGCGGAGTTCTCGCACCGTAGAGGATAATAACATCTTTGAATTCTTTCCTTTTTTGGGAGGAGAGTACATAGTTTATCAAGGAGCGCAGTGGGGCCAACCCAATGCCTCCACCTACAAACAGCAACGGTCTTCCCCGCAGGTCTTCGACGGGAAATCCTCTTCCATAAGGACCCCGCACCCCAAACACATCACCCGCGTTTGCTCGATGGATGGCATCCGTAACACAACCGGTCCTCTTGATGCTGAACTCAAGCACTCCTTCCTGGGTTGGAGAAGATGTGATAGAAAAAGGAGCCTCACCTGTTCCTGGAACAAAAACTTCGGCAAATTGCCCAGGCTGGTAGGAAAAGCTTCCCTGACTGGCATTCAAACGGTACGTCTTGATATCCCCTGTTTCGGGGATAACTTCTTCTATGGGGTATAGCGTCGGAAGATAGATGTTATGAGCTTCTCGCATAACCGGCGCCACTTTTTTTCACCATCCTTTGCACTGCTTCACGAATATCCCAGTTCACCGGACACACCTCCACACAGGCTCCACAACCTACACACCCAAAACGCCCCTCTTCCCGCATGGGAAAGTATGAAAACTTGTGTAACACTCTTTGCCTTACCCTTTCACGGTAACCAGGACGTGGATTATGTCCGGAGGCATGCAGAGTGAAACGCGGGAACATGCAGGCATCCCAGGAACGAAGCTGGTATCCTTTCAAGCGTCCATCGGCGTGAATATCGAAACAATAACAGGTTGGACACAGATATGTACATGCTCCGCAGTTCAAGCATTTCCATGCGATATTATCCCACTCCTCGTCTTCAAACAACCGGTACAGCTGTTCCGGGACTTCCTCCGAAAGTGGAGGGTCGGGCAGGGCTTCCCGGGATTTCTTTTCTTTCTCAGCTATTTCTTTTTCAACTTCGCTCGGTACCTTTACGCATTTTTTCCACAGTTCCCACACATTCGGTTCTTCACACTCTACATATAATCGATCCTCCAAGGGAACGACAAATAATGTATCCGGCACCCTCCTGAAGGGATCTCCCCCCACCATTCGGCAAAAACAGGTGGATTCCGGTTCCTCGCACGCTATTGTCACAAGCTCAAGAGAAGATCGCAGCTTTTCGTAATCTCGCTCCGGATGCTCCCCGTTCATAAAAACCCTATCGAGCACTTCATTCAAGGCAGTCGCCTCGCATGGATGGACTAACACAGTGCACTTTTTTGCTGTAACAGGAATATCTTCAATAATCCACCGGCGATCTTCCCAGCGATAGGAAAAGAGAGTTCCGAAACCTGGGAATACGGTTTCCTTCACGTTTCGGACCTCCATTGCAGAAACTGAAGATACCAGTTCCTTATGACGACGGATCAGTCTTTCACTCGTTATCACAGCCTCACGACTGGCCAACCATGTGATAAAATCACTTTTTTTCACAATGCCTGCGTGTTTCATTTCTTCCTCGCTTCTTACTTAATAAAATCTTCCTGGTCATCTTCCCGGTATGTCAACAACGGTGCAGTTTCTCCCGTGTCGAGCCCTGATTCAAACCCGAATTCCTTCCGTATACTTTCTGCGACCTTCTCAGGAAGAATATCAATAGGTATCTCAACCGGACAGGAACGTCCACAAGCCCCGCATTCTACACAACGACCCGCCATGTGCATAGTCCGACCCAACTGAAAAAGCAGATTGTCAAAGGCAAGAGGAGCAGGACTTACCCAGGAAGGGCGTGTACTCTCAGCGAAGCACTCCTGGCAGTAACACAGGGGGCAGGCATTCCGGCAGGCATAACAACGTATGCACCTTTCCATTTCCCTGGCAAAAAATTCCTCTCGTTCCTCTGTACTCATCTTGTCATAATACTCCAACATATCTTCTACTTCGCTTGACTCTGCATAGCCTTCCCCAAGTTTCTCCCCGACCAGGAAATCGTGAATAGGAGGGTCCGGATAGCGGCAACGCGTACATGAACCTTCTAAAAGATGGACAATATTCTCCTCTTTCCCCCGTATCCTGAGAATGCCTTCTTCCCATTCAACCTCGCCGGGAGTGATATCAGGAAAATTTTCGAGTAACTTTTTCGGATTGATCAAGCCATGACAAGGCAAACCTATAAGAACAAGGCGCTCACGCTCGATTTGCTCTTCCCGTAGAAGAACGGATACAGCACGAGCGTCACATCCTTTTACACAAAGCGCTATCTTTTCCTTGCCTCCCTTATAATATTTCAAATAGCGGGCAAGGTTGTTCGCGCAAAAAGGATTCCACACCAGGCGCTCGGTTTCGGCAACATCCCGACATATCAAGGGAGCCGTGAGGAAGGGGAGCGATCCCTTTTCCCAACCGATAATGAAATCCACATTACCCTTTTCAAGAAGATCCCAAGCGATTTTCCTGATTTTATCTTCGTACATCGAAAGAAAACTCCTTAATCATTTTCCGTGCCGGTCCAAGGGATCTCACGGATTCTACAACCTCTTCCACCACTTGTGAAAACTTTTGCCCTTCTGAAGCGGATACCCAGGAAAACTGCACCCGCTCCGGCTCAAATCCAAGCCATTCCAAAAGGTTTTTCATAACCATGAATTTTCTCCGTGCATAATAATTTCCGCTGATATAATGGCAATCCCCCGGATGGCATCCGGAAACCAGAACCCCATCTGCGCCTTCGCGTAAAGCTTTGAAAATATACAGAGGGTTGATGGCTCCCGAGCAGGGCACCCGGATAACCCGAACATTTGGTGGATATTGCATTCGGCTGACTCCGGCTAAATCCGCTCCTGCGTAACTGCACCAGTGGCAGAGGAAGGCAACGATTTTCGGTTCCCAATCAAGAGTTTTCATAACAGGAATTCCACCTCCGATATGATCTGCTCGGGTGCGAAACCCCTCACCTGGATAGCCCCGCTTTTACACGTAGCACCACACAAACCGCAGCCCTTGCACAGTGCTGCGTTTACCTCGGCTACTTTTTCATCCTCGTTCACCTTCACTGCCTTGTACTGGCAAACTGCTTCGCAATCCCCACAAGCCGTACACCGTGATTGGATAACCTGTGCGATCTGGGCCTCAGAGAGAATGTGATCCCTGCTCAAAACAGTCATGGCCCGGGATATACAGGCTTCCCCCTGCAAAACACTTTCCGGAACGAGCTTAGGAGCATGCGCAAGACCGCATACATATACACCGTCAGTAGAAAATTCTACAGGGCGGAGTTTGACGTGTGCTTCCAGGAAAAAACCGTCCTGGTTGAGAGGAACTTTGACCATCTTGGCCAATGTTTCATTTTCCTCCGGAGGTTCAATTCCAGCGCTCAAAACAATCCGGTTCGCCGGCAGGGTCACCACGTCACCAAAGAGGGGACTGTCCACTTCAACAAGCAGCGTTTTCCCCTCTTTCCTGATTCGAGGAGGCTTATCGTCTTCAAAGCGGATAAAAACCACCCCCAGCTCCCGCGCTTCCCGATAAGCATGTTCTCCCAACCCATAGGTGCGTATATCCCTGTAGAGGACATACACCTGTACCGAAGGATCAAGACGTTTGAGGGTAATAGCATTGCGTACAGCGGTTGTGCAACAGACCTTGCTACACCAGGGATTTTCCTGGTTTCGGGATCCCACACACTGGATCATGACAACTTCTTTCACATTCTCCGGTACACCATCCTGCATGGAAAGAGCGAATTCTGTTTGCGTGAGTACCCGTTCATCCTCCCCGTAGAGAAACTCCTTGGATCTGTGCTCTCTCCCGCCGGTTGCTATAACCACAGCCCCGTGTTGAATGGTATAATCCTTCCCTCCTGTTTCGATAACAGATTCGAAATTACCCACAAAGCCATTGACTTCCTTAAGACGGGCAGCGGTGAATATCTCTACCCTGGGGTGCTTGCGGAGTGTCTCTTCAAGTTTATTCCGCAACCCTACGAAATCTGCACCATCATAGGATTGGAAGAACCGATATTTTCGTAGGTTTCCACCCAGTTCTCCTTCCTTTTCCACCAGGTAAACCCTCAGACCCTGTCGCGCGGCTTCAAGGGCTGCGGACATTCCGCTCAGTCCACCCCCAACCACCAGTACCCCCTTTTCGACATCAAGCTCCATGGGGGTTAATGGTTCAAGAAACGAAGCTTTAGCTACCGACATGGCAACAAGTTCTGTCGCCTTTCGTGTCGCCTCCCGCGGGTTTTTCTGGTGAACCCAAGAACATTGATCACGAATGTTCGCCATTTCAAAAAGATATGGATTGAGTCCCGCTTCTTTCAAAGTTTCCTGGAAAAGAGGCTCATGGGTACGGGGAGAACAGGAAGCCACCACCACCCTGTTCAGTTTATGCTCATCGATAAGTTCACGCATTTTCTGCTGTGTATCCTGGGAGCAGGTGTAAAGGTTCTCTTCCACGTAAACCACTCCCGGGAGGTTACGGATTTCTTCCGCCACTTTGGGAACATCTACTACCCCTCCGATATTGATTCCACAATGACAGACGAACACCCCTATACGCAAGGGTTCTCTAGATACGTCGCGCTCAGCCGGATAGCTCTTTTCACGTACCTGGGTGAACCGGGCTTCATGTAAAAAGGAAGCCACCTCGGACGAAGCAGCGCTTGCTTCCACTACCGTATCGGGTATGTCCTTGGGTGCAGAAAGCGTACCGCATACCCACACACCAGGAGTGGTGCTGCGGACCGGATAAGCCGGGTCTGTATACATCAATCCATCAGGTGAAAGGGAAAAACCAAGCTTTTCAAGTTTTTCTAAATTCTCTCCAGTCACGGCAAGTCCCACGGAAAGGACAATCATTTCGAAAGTCTCGGTATTGAACCCTCCGTTGCCGTCACTGTAGGCCACCTCGAGATCCCCGTTATCCAGCTCGCGGATACGATCGACTTTTCCCCTTACAAACCGTATCCCTTCCTGTTTGGCTCTCTCATAATACCGTTCAAAATCTTTTCCGAAAGAGCGCATATCGATCATGAAAACCGTGGACTGGAATGCATCAGATGATTCGTGACCAGGACCCTCCCGCAGAAGGTTTCCTTCACAGGATACGTCACATGATGTGGAAGATACGGCTGTACAGGGTACTGTTTCCTGTTCATGATGACTTTCTACCGCCATGTGTTCCTGAGCCACCAGAGCTTCCTTGATGGCATACATGCAACACACTGAGGAACAGTATGCCTTCCCCCGATCCTGATCCCGGGAACCCACACATTGAACAAACCCTATGCGGCGCGGGATGGCTCCATCCGATGGGCGGACCACCTTTCCCTGGAAGGGACCGGAAGCGTTCAATATACGTTCGAAATCAAGGCTGGTGAGGACATTGGGAAACCTCCTGTATCCGAGTTCACGATATTGCTCCACCGGGTCAAAGGCTTCGGCTCCAGAAGCGAAAAGAATAGCACCAACCTCCACGTCCCGTACAGCATCCTTTTGTTGGTGATTTATGGCGTTACGCTGGCAAGCGACAACGCACTGCATGCATTCAGAGCATCCACCACATGAAAGGCACCGTGACGCTTCCTCTTTGGCTTCTTCTTCGTTATACCCAAGCTCCACTTCTTCAAATCCGGTTTTTCTTTTTTCGAGAGCCAGCTTCTTCATTTTGATGCGATCAGCGCACTTTTCACTCCAGTTTATCCGTAACGGCGCCGGTGAACGTTCCTCTTCCTCATATGTTTCACCGTTGAGATAGGCGTGCATGGAGGCTGCTGCCCTTTTCCCATGCGCGATGGCTTCCACGAGTGTGGCAGGGCCGAGTACCAAATCCCCACCTGCGTACACACCAGGACGCGAGGTTTCCATACGCGCGTTGACTTTCACAGACCCCCAACGCTCGAGTTCCAAACCTTCTTCAGGAACCTTGGGTTTTTGCCCGATAGCCAGTATGAAAAGATCTCCTGCTACTTCAAAACCAGCACCCGGTATAGGTTCGGGTTTTCTCCGGCCCGATTCGTCCGGGGCACACAAACGCATGACAAAAGTTTCAAGGTAAAGAGTCCCGGACCTTTCGGTAAAACGTTTTGGACTCGCGCAGAAAAAGAACTCAACTCCTTCACTTATCGCGTCCTCTATCTCTTCATCCCGGGCAGGCATCTCTTCACGCGATCGGCGATAATACACGGATACCCGTTGAGCACCCCTTCGCAGAGCGATGCGGGCACAGTCAATAGCTACGTTTCCCCCTCCAACTATTATCACCTCTTTTGCCGAGGGCACTTCGCATCCAGAGTTGACTCGCTCGAGGTAATCGAGCCCATCCATGATACGGGGATTATCTTCACCCTCCACGCCTGTCTTCATTCCCTGCCATGCTCCACACGCCAAATACACAGCATCGAAACCCTCTTCTTTCAGATCATCGAGCGTAAAATCCCGCCCCCATGAGCGGCCTGTAAGTAATTCCACTCCGCCGTCGAGAATAGCATTGATTTCCTGCTCCACCACACCACGGGGAAGACGATAGGAAGGAATGCCGTATTTCATCATACCCCCCGGGTATTCCCGTTCATCAAACACCGTCACCTGGTACCCGCGCAATGACAAAAAGTAAGCACAACTCAAGCCGCTGGGACCGGCACCCACTACGGCAACTTTTTTCCCCCGGGACGGCTCTTTTTCCGGAATGAGCGAAAGACCTTTTTCACTCTCATAATCTGCGAGAAATCGCTTGAGGTATGGGATACCCAGCGGTTCGTCTATCTCTCCCCTCTGACATGCTTCCATACAAGGATGATGACAGGCTCTTCCACATATAGCTGGAAAGGGATTGTCCATCCGTATCGTACGTCCCGCGTCCTCATATCTGCCGGCATGGAGCAGGGCAATATACCCCTGGGCTTTTTGTTCTAAAGGACAAGCTGCCTGGCAATTGGCCACTCCGTGTTTTTCTATAGTAAAGGCGTTGGGAAAAGCCTGTGGAAAAGGCCGGTAGACGACTTTTCGTGTATTCAAATAATTTTCACAATGGTTGGGAACCTCCACCGGGCATGCTTCGGCACAATCACCACACCCCGTACACTCCACAGAATCAACATAGCGGGCCTTATTGCGGACGCTGACACGGAAATTTCCCGGTTCACCGCTGATCTCGTCTACTTCCGCGTAAGAAAGTATATCGATATTGAGGTGCCTGCCACATTCGACTAATTTCGGTGAAAGAATGCACATGGAACAGTCATTGGTAGGAAAGGTTTTATCAAGACGTGCCATCAAACCTCCGATGGTGGGGGATGATTCCACCAGGTATACATGAAAACCGGCATTGGCCAAATCAAGTGATGACTGGATTCCGGCGATGCCACCTCCCACTACCATGACGCTACCGTTTTTTTTATTCTGCATTATCCTTTACCTTCCTGGTCCAGGAGAGTTTTCCGGTTTCTTCCTTATACCAGCTATCGAATTCCTCCCGGGATTGGAGAGTTTCTTCGTTCCACAAGTACTCGACGAGATCCCGGCGCAGGTTTTGTGTCCGCCGGTCAATCTCATCTATAAGCTTCAACCATTTTTTATCAACATGCCCTTCCTCAACCGCCATCGTTCTCAACACCTTGAGAAGGTTGGTAAATTCAACGTCCTGTGGACAATGCGCCGTACAGGTATAACAGCCGATACACATCCAGATTTCCTTGGAACGTAGTACATGTTCACGGTTCCCCATGAGAACCTGGTGAATGATCCTGCGCGGATTGAAGCGTTCTTCCACTTCGCTTACCGGACAACCAGCTGTACATACTCCGCAAGCGAAACACGCTAAAAGTCCTTCACCTCCCGGACGAGAGGCTACCTGGAACTTCCATCTCTCATCAAGTTCTTTTTGGGTCTTCATGGTTGTGTTCAGCTCCTTTGGCAGGACGGGGGAAAAGTCCTGCTCTCTCTACAATTTCCGGGATTATACTTTCCCACGCGATGGCCATAATATGCACACCAGCCACTCCCTCGATTTCCTTCAGCCTTTCTATGGTTTCAACACAGATATTCACACCCTCGGCCTTGGCGTCATCCGCTTTCTCCAAGCGATGTATCAGGTTTTCGGGAATAACCAGGCCGGGGACTTCCTCCTGCATGTATCGAAGTGCACGGGCTGACTTTACCGGTATAACCCCTCCAAGAATAAAGACCTTTTTATGTAACCCCAAGCCCCTCACTTCAAACATCCATTGTTCGAACCTTTCTATATCGAATATTGCCTGGGTTTGTATAAACTGCGCCCCCGCGGCAACCTTTTTCGCCAGACGCATTGCCCTGAAAGCAACCGGATCGGCGTAAGGGCTTTCTCCCGCTCCTAAAAAAACCTTGACCGGACTTTTTATTTCCTCACCATTCTGAAACGCACTCCGGTCCCTCATATTTTTGAATATTTCAAGCAATTGTATGGAATCCACGTCAAAGACATTTTTTGACTGTGGGTGATTCCCCATGCTCTGATGGTCACCGCTCAGACACAGAACATTTTCCACCCCTAAAGCACAGGCACCCAATAAATCACTTTGCAGCGCTATCCTGTTGCGGTCCCGGCAGACCATTTGCATGACCGGATCGGCCCCCGCCTCTTTTGCCAGTAAGCACCCGGCCAAACTTGACATACGGACTATAGCAGTTTGGTTGTCGGTAAAATTGACTGCGTCTACATGTCTGCATACCTGGTTCACTTTCTTGAGTACCGGTTGGATATTGGGGCTCTTAGGGGGCCCTACTTCTCCGGTAACAGCAAATGCCCCACTCTCCAACACATCTTTGAGCCAACTCATAAAAGCATATCCTCCCGGGACATTTTTCTGTGACCACCCGAGCGGGAGAAAGACCAGTCTTTTGGAGGTTGAACCTGAAGAAGTTCTTCTACGCGGTTTTGACTCTTCAAGCGATCATAGATAAGCTGCCACGCACAGTCACGATCAGGCTTCACCTCGCACAAACCCGCTTGCGAGCCACCGCAGGGTCCGTTGAAAAGACTCTTCGCACAACGTGTCACCGGACATACCCCTCCATATTTGTGTACAACACATTCACCACACCCGGAACAGTATTCTTCCCACAACCCTTGTTCCACGGGCATGCCCATGAAAGTCGTGTTCAGGCCGGGGAATACCCTGTGCGAGGAAAACATCTCTGACATTGCCTGGACACCGATACCACAAGCCAGCGACACAACCGCCTGGACCGGCTCGATTTCTTTTTCAAGCGGTAACAAAAACTCTTTTTCGCACTGCCGCTCCACTGTCACTTCCCTGGCGCTTTGCCCTCGAATACGTAAAATGGAGGCAAGTTCTCTTGCTTCCCGCTCACCCCCGGACAGGCATACAGTCACACAACTGCCGCATCCTACTACCAGTACAGTTGTATTATCACCAAGAAGCTCGAGAATCTCTCGAATCGGTTTTCGCTCGCCAACAATCATGTCGAATCTCCTTGCACAGGATTACGTTACACGGTCTTTCTCATCAACACATCTTGCAAGGGCGTCCCGAATGGGCGATGTTTTATCGGCTGTGACAAAAGCCAGCACCACTCTTTTGTCTACCTCCGCCTCATCGAGAAGAGCATTCACCCTCTCGGCCCGCGCCTTCGCAAAACGACTGCCCTCCAGGTTGTGACAGCTGTCCAATGGACAACCGGCTAACAGAATATAGCTGGCATCTCCTTCAAGTATCTCTAAAAGGAGGCTTTCCCGTACAACACCCAGACAGGAAACCCCTCGCACATCTACCTCCAATTGGGGAGTACAACCTCCTTCCAGGGTTCTGAGGACAGCGGGGTAACCGCTTTTGTCACAGCCAATAGCAACCACCTTCACGATACTTCACCCCCACAGGATATAACAGATACCGTATCACCGTTGCCGGCAGGAAATCCCGCTATGGTAATAGCTTCCGCCGGGCAGGATGAAGCGCATAATCCGCAAAGACGGCAGATTTGCCAATTCACCCTCGCCTTGCGACGTTTCAACTTCCCTTCCACATCCACAGCCCCCCAGGGGCAGGTACGCATACAAGTAAGGCATAATATACATTTTTCTTCGTCTACCTCTACTCTTCCTTCTTCAGCAATCACGCAATCAGCCAGATATTTTTGAAGCCCTGAAGCAAGTTCATCCCGTTCGGCCAACGTGGAAAAGGGCGAAATGAGAAACATGCCCTGACAGTGGATGGAATAAGGAGGAAGATTGCTGTTAGCGGGTCGACTGAAAGGTGTAAGTATTTTATCTGATTCAAAGCGGTTGGATATATCAAACGGTTGAATCACCTGTTCCGGTACACTAATCAGCCAGTCAAAAAGAAGTGTTTGCTCCACCCCGTCCCGCTCTGTTCGGAAAGAGACTTGTATTCCTCGCATGTCGATGGTCTCCTGGAATACAGCTCTGGTAAGATCTGTCTTTTCATACAGCGTCCCGGCTTGCCGGGAACGCCGGTAAGATTCTTCAAGCCCCTCTCCGGCAACTACAGTTTCAGCGCATAAAACCATTACCTGGGCACAATCCCGCTTACACAGTTTCTCACTGAGGGAAAATACCTGTTCCCATTGCCTCGGCGGGGTGGTGGGAGAAGGTACCAGAAAAGCGATACGCTGCCTCCTGAAATTGTACCGCTTCATTTTATCGGAAAATTCATGCAAGGTTACAAGGCGCCTTGTATCGATGATTTGATCGGGTACGTGAAGGAAAAAACGTTCTTCAACCTGAGGCACAATAACAATGGCTCCTACGATTTCTTCTCTGTCAGACGTGATGAACCGGTAATTCACTCCTTCACGAATAATACGCCAATCGCCATCCGCTAAGGAAACGTCAAGTTTTTTCTGACGCATACCGGTTATAATATCCTCTACCTCTTTTCTTTCAGTATCCGGGTGAGAGATTACTTTAACCTTTGAACTCGGTGTCAGGCGATGGGCCTTTACGTCAGGTACACCGTTTTTTGCCGCAAGGACCCCCTGAAAAAATATCTCCCATCTGGGAAGCCAGGTGTCACCGCGGGGAATCAGAGACTCATCCAGGGGAAAGGTAAATACACGTAAGGGATTCCACCCAAACCGGGCACAGCTCTCGGAGACATTTTCCCTGGTGAGAGAGAGGCTCCCACCAACGACAACAACCACATCCCACGCCCCTCTACCTTGTGTGGATAGCTGTTTTTCGGAACATATACGGATGTCGGCGTTACGTGTACGCTCCTTATCCCTGCACCATCTCTCAAGAAGAGGTACTTCATGGTGTGTCATTATGAGGGCTCGCATCACGTCTTACCCTCCCTCAAGCTAACAAGTATGGTTTCCGATGTCACGGCTGCATCACGCAGGCACCCTTGAACATCGGTTGGGCCCCAGGCACCTCCGGTTACGAATATACCGGGTGCCGAAGTCTTTCCCCCCCCGAGGTTTTTGATAAAACCGTTGGTATCTTGCGTTAGTTGCAGCTTTCTTGCTATATCCCGGGTGCCACTGGAGGGAATCATACCCACCGAGAGTACCACCGCATCGTAACGGGAACGGGTGACTTTTTCTGGGTCCTCAAATCGAAGCAGTAGAGGTGAGATTTCATCTTCGCCATCCACCCGCTCGATCCGGAAAGGCAGATGGCGGAAAAGCTCCACACGTTCCCGGGCAATACGTTTCAACGTGTCCTTTTTCTCTCCCAACAACTGCAGGTCCATGTAATACATATCGATTTGCATTTCCGGAAAGCGGTATTTCAAGTTCTCACACAACCTGAGAGCGTAACAGCAGCATACTTGTGAACAATATCCACGTTTTTCCTTAAAGCTCCTCGAACCCACGCATTGTATAAAAGCGACACGCTCAAAAGCAGCGCAAGCTTCCAGGCCTTTTTCATTCAGCTCCCGTTCAAGATCGATCCCTGAAAATACTCCCGGATATGTACCAAATCCCAAATTTGCCGCCTGCTCCGCGGGATAGGGTTCAATCCCCGTTGCGACAACTATACAACGTGCCCGGAATTCTTCCTTTTCAGTTTTTATGAAGAAACCGTTACCTTCCCTTTCAACCGTGGATATCCCGGTATTCTTTTTCAGTGTCCCCGGGAAGCCTTGTGACTCGAGCTCTCGCTTCTGTTCTACAACCCTGCATATTCCACACGAGAGACATTCATGGGTAGCCTTACAACCAAGTGACCAGGCCGTCCCCCCCACGGTATCGTTACGTTCGACAACCAGAACGTCCAGCCCTTGATTATATAAACCACGGGCAACTGAGAGGCCGGATACTCCAGATCCAATGACTACAATATCATGACTCAATTGCATCCTGCCACCTTCCCAAGGGCATCAGAATAAACCGACCACCCGACCATCCTTGTCGATATCCACATTCTCCCCTGCCGGTGTGGAAGGGAGACCAGGCATAGTACGCATCTCCCCGCACAAGGGATACAGGAATCCGGCACCGAGGGAAGGCCTGATATCTCTTACGGGAAGAATGAACCCTTCCGGCCGCCCCTTGAGGGATGGATCATGCGACAAAGACAGATGTGTCTTCGCCATACACATAGGAAGACGATCCCATCCCAGGGAGGTGAACATCTTGATTTTCTTTTCGGCTACACCATCATATGCAACACCGGCAGCGCCATAAATTTTCGTCGCGACCGCTTCGATCTTTTCTTTGATGGAGGCTTCATCATCATAGAGGAATTGAAAATCAGACGGTTCTTCACACGCCCTGGCGACAGCTTCTGCGAGCTCCATCCCGCCCTTTCCTCCTTCGAGCCAAACATTGGATACTACCGCATCGAATGCACCATTTTCCATGGAAATTTTCCTTACAAGCTCTATTTCCCGTTCGGTATCGTTGGTAAACGTATTGATTGCCACCACCACGGGTACTCCGAAATGACGGGCGTTTTCAATCTGTTTGATCAGGTTCACAGACCCTTTTTCCAAAGATTCGAGGTCTTCCTTTAAGAGGCCCTGATCCAGGGGCTTACCCGGTACAACTTTGTATTTGCCACTGTGCATTTTGAGAGCGCGGATGGTACATACCATTACCACACAATTCGGCTTGAGCCCCGAATACCGGCACTTGATGTTCATAAATTTTTCCATGCCACAGTCAGCACCGAAACCGCTTTCTGTCACAACGTAATCTGCAAGCTTAAGTGCTATACGGTCAGCGATAATTGAACTGTTCCCCTGCGCTATGTTGGCAAAAGGTCCGGCATGAACAAAACAGGGGTTCCCTTCCAAGGTCTGTAAAAGATTGGGTTTCAAGGCATCACGCATGAGTACGGTCATCGCCCCTGCACACTTCAGGTCTTCTGCTGTGACCGGCTCTTTTTTCTTATCGTATCCTATGACAATACGACCCAGTCGTTCCCGCAAGTCAAAAAGGCCGGTAGTCAAAGCGAGAATCGCCATCACTTCTGAAGCTACAGCAATATCGAAACCGCTTTCTCTGGGAATACCGTTGAGTTTTCCTCCCAGTCCCAGAACGATATTCCGTAATGCCCGGTCACTTACATCAACCACCCGGGGCCAGCTCACGGTGAATGGGTCGATGTTCAGGGAGTTCCCATGATGAAGATGGTTGTCGATAAAAGCCGAAAGCAGATTGTGGGCTAGAGCTACAGCGTGTGTATCCCCTGTCAAGTGGAGATTGAAGTCCTCCATGGGAATAACCTGGGAATACCCTCCCCCGGCGGCACCCCCCTTGATACCGAATACAGGACCCAGGGAAGGCTGTCGAATACAAACAATGCTATTTTTACCAATCTTGTTCAATCCCATGGAAAGCCCGATGGTCGTTACTGTCTTTCCCTCGCCGAGAGGGGTTGGAGTTATCGCGGTGACATCGATATACTTCCCCTGGTTATTTCCAGCTATCTTATCCAGTACGTCCAGAGATACCTTGGCCTTATACTTACCGTAAGGTTCAATATCATCCTCAGTAAGACCAATGCCTTCAGCTATTTCATGAATAGGCTTCATCGTTGCTCGTTGGGCGATTTCAAGGTCACTTAACATTTTTTATCCCCCTCATGAAAAATAAAATTTTGTTGCACATCAATCCATTACGCTTTGAGGTAGAATGTTGTCTTGAATACGCTGGATGAGTATGCAACAATATAATTCGTTAATGTAACATTTACTTTATATATTTATTTAATGTTAGAAAAACAAAAAGGGTGGAAATGGTCCACCCTTTTTGTTTACTACGCTATGCCCATAAGTTCTTTGGCTGAATCGGCTGCCGATGCAGCATCCGGCGCATACCCGTCAGCACCGATCTCATCAGCAAACTTCTGTGTCACCGGTGCTCCACCGATCAACACTTTCACCTGGTCACGCACCCCGGCTTCCTGAAAGACTTTCAGGTTTTCCCGGATCTGCACCATGGTAGTGGTTAACAGCGCGGACATTCCGATCACTTGTGGTTTTTCGTCTTTGATCGCCTGAACAAATTTATCCGCGGGAACATCGATTCCCAGATCAACCACTTCGAAACCGGCACCTTCCATCATCATGGAAACAAGGTTTTTCCCGATATCATGGAGATCACCCTTTACCGTTCCCATAATAACTTTCCCCAGTGGTTGCACTCCGCCTTCGGCCAATTTCGGTTTGAGGATGCTCATTCCCGATTTCATGGCCCGGGCTGCTATGAGGACTTCAGGAACATAAATCTCGTTCGCCTTGAATTTCACACCTACCTGGCTCATTCCCTTGATCAGACCATTGGTCAACACATCCTGTGCACTCAACCCTTCATCCAAAGCTTTCTGGGTGAGTTCCGCCACTGCTTTCGCATTCCCCGCAAAGAGTTCTTTTGCCAATTGATCGAGAGTTTCCGCCACTCTACAATCCTCCCTCGCGTAAATTTTTTTCATTGTACCAAACGATATGGTGGAAATCTATAACTGACTTAAAAAATATAGCCTTATTTAATATAAACCTTTTGTTGTAAGGTGACATCAAAGGTGTAAATGAAGAAAAACGAGGAAGTAGCTGAAGGGCTGTGAGTCGTGAATCGTAAGTCCTAAGCCGAGGAAGACCAGGTGGGGGGGGAAGTCCAGAATACAAATCTCAAACACATGGTGTTTACGTCACCTCGAAAATGTTTCAAGTCTGCCTGTTGCTTCAGTATTTTTTATTGTGTTATACTAAAAAAGTCTTAAATTATACGGGAGTTTATTTTTAAACTTAATGTATACCCCAGCTTGAGAAGTTGTTTGACATATTAGTCTCTAGAAAAACGGGGTTACAAAAACAATTTATACTTAGCCGTGAACACTGCTCAAATCATACTTGTATATACTCTCACATTCACTATTGCTTGCATTACGCGAGCTTCCATCACCCCACACCCCTGATAAATATATATATGCATAATCAAATTAATCTGAGGGGAAAAATCCGCCTGCCGGTTTTCCCCTGAAAAGGCGGATAAAAAATCACCCGGCACCAAAACGGGGATATTCCCCGCTTTGGATAATCAGGGACCTAAAAATGTCAAAATTAATTGCTAAAGCAGCCATTCGTGGGGCTCACCGGTATTTCACGCAGGCCAAAAAAGAGCTGGAACAAGCTGTGGTTTCTCATGGACCGGAAGAAAACATAGGATTCCCCAATACCGCTTATCACCTCCCATTAATCCTGGCTTTGACTGGCATGGAAGTCAAAACATTAGCGGATGCACAGAATGCTTTACAATATGCTGGAAAATTACTTCCTGAACTCCCAGCTGACAGCCTGTGGTTACCTTACCTGGGACACACGCTCGATGCTGGAATTGCCACCCTTATAGCCGAGGAGATAATCGAAGCTCTGAAATACTTTAACGGATACGAACCGCAAGAACCCTGGCTGGGTTTCACTAACGACTCCATCCTGCGAACGCAGGGAATCAAGCTTGTTGACGGCCGCATGCCCGGGTTCGCCGCTTGCGTAGGGGCTCTCCCCACGAATGAACAAGCAGTAGAACTGGCCCGCTCCTTCCAGGAGAGGAGCATACTGGTGTTCATGTTCTCCAGCAGTGGTGGAAAAAGCATGGCCGAGCAGCTGTATGAAGAGGGGATTGAAATGAATTGGGACACCTATCTCATCCCCTATGGCAAGGACACATCAGCCGCCGTCTATGCGCTCAATTTCGCAGCCCGGGCAGCTATGACCTTCGGTGGAATCCGCCCCGGAGGATTGGAAGAAGCCCGGAAAATCCTCCTGTACAACAAAGAACGGGTACATGCTTTCGTTTTGGCCCTGGGGAGAGATTTTGATCCGGGTCAAAACGGTGAACAGGTAATCACCGATGAAAAATACGCCACAGCCGCAGGAGCAATCAATTTCGGTTTTCCGGTAATTGCCGACAGCAATATTCCCCAGATACTTCCACGTGGGATCTGCACTTATGAACACGTTGTATCCGGTATTTCACTGGATCAGATAGTCAATAAGGCAGTCGAAGTGAGAGGATTGAAACTTAAGATCAGTGAAATCCCCATTCCTGTCCCATACGGAGCAGGCTTTGAAGGAGAAAGAGTACGCAAGGAACAAATGCAAATCCAATTTGGGGGAAAGTATACCGATGCCTTTGAAATACTTCGTGGCTTGCCCATGAACGAGGTGAATGACGGCGCAATCGAGGTGATCGGTCCTGATATAGATAACGTCGAGGAAGGAACAGCTCTCCCCCTGGGGATAGTGGTAGAAGTCGCGGGAAGGAATTTCAAGGAGGATTTCGAAAGCGTGCTGGAAAGAAGAATACATCACTACCTTTGTTGTGCTTACGGAATTTTCCACATGGGCCAGCGGGACATCCCCTGGATACGGGTAAGCAAAGAAGCCTTCCAAAAAGGATTCAGACTGAAACATTTTGGAGAAATCCTGGTAGCCAAATTTCACGACGAATTCTCTGCTATCGTGGATAAAATCCAAGTGAAACTGTATACGGACACAGCTAAGGTTCAGGAACTTTTGAAACAGGCAAAAGAAGTATATTACCAGCGGGATGAACGAATAATGGGTATGCAGGATGAGGATGTGGATACCTTTTACTCATGTATTCTCTGCCAAAGTTACGCTCCGAACCATGTGTGCATAGTAACTCCCCAAAGGCTTGGGCTGTGTGGAGCTTACACCTGGGTCGATTGCGGAGCAAGCTTTGAAATGGACCCCCATGGTCCAAACCGGCCGGTAAAAAAGGGTGCCTGCCTCGATGAGAAAAACGGGATTTTTGACGAGGTTAACCAGTATATCTCTCAAGCTTCCAATGGGAATCTGCAGCAGGTCAGCATGTATTCGATCATGGTTGATCCCCAGACTTCCTGCGGGTGTTTTGAAGTCATCGCCGCCGTCCTTCCTGAAACTAACGGCATTATGCTGGTTAATCGGGAATACCTTGAAGACACCCCCATTGGAATGAATTTTTCCACCATGGCCGGCGAGATAGGCGGAGGAATTCAAACCCCAGGATTTCTGGGAATCGGTAAACTCTACATATCCAGTGAAAAATTCGTTTCTGCTGAAGGTGGGATCAAAAGGGTGGTTTGGATGCCCCAACAACTCAAAGAAGAGGTAAAGGACAGGCTCCAAAAACGCCTGCAAGATATCGGAGAGCCGGAATTCCTGGACAAAATCGCCACTGAAAAAGACGCTACCACATCGGAAGAACTCCTGGAATTTTTACATAAAGTGAATCACCCTGTGCTGGAAATGGAAGCAATCATCTGATTCAAGATACAAGGGAGGATATCCATGCCCAAAAAGCTAACCGGCATCGAAATTTATAAGCTGTTACCCAAGACCAACTGCGGGGATTGTAATCTCCCCACCTGTATGGCTTTTGCTATGCAAGTGGCTGCTAAAAAGAAAGCCCTGGAATCGTGCCCCCATGTTTCAGAAGAGGCCAAGGAAGCTTTGGGCGAAGCCCAGGCACCCCCCATGCGTACCGTGAAAATTGGAAGTGGAAAAAAAGAATTCACAATGGGAGGAGAAACGGTACTTTTCCGTCACGAAGAAAAGTTTCACCATCCAACCGGTGTAGCGATCCGGGTACCAGATAACATGACGAAAGAAGAGCTCCAGGGACATATTCACAATATCAACCAGTTACACTTCGTGCGTGCCGGGGAAGAGCTAGGCATCAATTTATTGGCCGTAGAACACCGTGACGGAGACAAGGGTAAATTTGCAGAAACCGTAAAAGAAGTCATGGCCCTCTCCGATTTACCCCTCCTGTTGGTGTGTTCTGAGACATCAGTATTACAGCCTGCACTGGAAGCGGCGGGCAATAGTCGTCCCTTGATTTGTTCTGCTACCGCTGATAATTGGGAAGAAATGGCCTCCCTGGCTACTCAATACCAGGCTCCTCTAACCGTGAAGTGTAATACATTGGAGGAATGTGCCGATCTCACCGCAAAAATAAAAGAAAAAGGGGTGGAGGACATATGCCTTGACCTCACGGGCGATACTTTTTTACAGAGTTTCTCGAATTTGATCATGACTCGCCGGTTGAGTCTTGAAAAGTCTTTTCGGCCCCTCGGGTACCCTACACTTGTTTTTCCCACGTCACATCAACCCTTTGAAAGAGCAGCCGAAGCCACTGCCTGCATCTGTAAATACTGCAGTATCGTAGTTCTTGAAAAAGGAGACAGCTGGGAACTTCTTCCTGTTTTGACTGTTCGCCAAAACATTTACACTGATCCCCAGGTTCCCAATGCCATTGAAGCTAGGCTTTACAAAATCGGTGAACCAGGACCCGAAGCTCCCGTTCTCCTTACCACGAATTTTGCCCTTACCTATTTCACGGTAGCCGGAGAAGTGGAGAGCAGTAAAACCTCCTGTTTTGTTTCAGTAGTGGATACCGGTGGACTCGGTGTCCTCAACGCTTACGCAGATGACAAACTCACACCGGAGGTGGTCATTAAAACAATCCAGGAACAGGGAGCATTGGAACAGGTGCAACATAAAAAAATAATAATCCCCGGCCTGGTTGCAGTTTTACGAATGGAGATCCAGGAAGAAACAGGCTGGGAAGTGATCATCGGCCCCGAGGAAGCTGCTGGCTTGCCAACCTTTTTGCGAAATGAATGGAGAGCATCTTAATGTCTCAAACCAGGGTGAGAGTGGCATTTTTACCCAACAATGAAGTAATCGAAACCGAACG
>SKXZ01000190.1 GCA_007128145.1 Candidatus Nitricultor lacus
ATTTCACATGAAAACAAACCTGAAGCATATAGGCATATTGTTTCTTCTCATAATCGGGATTCCGGGTATTGCATTGGCTGTTCAACCAATTCAGCAATTCGGGCTTAATCAATACGTTGAGGTGAGGCTTGAACCTGCAAATGTTGAAGAGCTCGAACGCTACGGCTTGGATCCAACACAACGCATTGGTCTGTGTTCATTTCCGGTTGTGCCTGGAGAACGTTACACTCTTGAAATCCATTATCCCGCTGATGAATATGGGTTTCGATACACGGTTTTCAGAACCGATCCGCTCTCTTCTTCACCAAAATGGGCTATCGCAACGACGGGGCAGGGAAGAAATGACCCCATAAAGCCTGATTTAATCACTAAGCTGCGGTTAACTATCGACCCAAGCAGTGTGGGGGATACTCTCTATCTTTTACTTGCAAGGCCGACTGGCACCTATAGCGTTGCTCTTAAGTCACCACCAGATCCTGGAGTGGAAGAAGCAGCAGTGATGCCCGGCTGGGAAGAGCTTGGTAACCTCTATTACTACCACGATCATGAAGAACCTGTTTTTTTGGAGACATTTTCTCCTCCCGTAGGTTTTACAGCTGAGATTCCCTCATCAACTCATCAAGATCAACTTGTTCCTCCTTCCTCTGGCCAACCGAAACCAGAGAGTGCATATGTCCACCAACCTGGTGAATTTGCCGTGATACTCGACTGGGATGGAGACTTCGACCTTGATCTGGAAATTTGGTCCGAAGAATTCGAATATATTGGGGATGCTTTTGTGCTTGGCGAGTCACCTGATATTTATCATGGTGACCACGGTGCAGAATGGTTTGTTTTTCGAAAGACCTCCTCTACCGGAGTTTTGATGGATGACCAGGAGATAGACTTTGGCCAAGGGCGCTTTATTGTTTCACCGTATTATGTGAGCCCGGAATCCGATACGGGTGTAGCAGCAACCCTAACAGTATATTTACCCAATGGTGAGGAAATGATTGTGCAACGAGAGCTTTTCTATGAGCCTCCCTATGACCAGTGGTTTGCTGTGCTGATAGACCTTGACCAAGAAAGAGTAGAGGAACTTGATTTTTTCGGAGACTGAGCGAAAAATATACTTGCATCACTCTCAAGCGTTCAAACAATACGTTAAAAGGACCCCCCTCGGCACGCCGATTACACCTGGAAACGAAAAGGCTGTTGAGGGTTGAGAGAATACCTGGGGAAAGTATATTCAGTTTTCAAATAATGGCCTTCCACAGTCTTCGGAATCAACCGTGTATAATTAGGTCGTATCCATCACTGATCACCGTTCAGCGATCTCTGAATATAAGGGGAGGAAAAAAATGAAAATTGGTATCATCGTTTACTCGCAAACTGGTAACACTATAACGGCTGCACAACAACTCCAGCAAAAATTGAAAGCTCAAGGACATACAAACACCCTTGAGCGTATAACCGTTGCAGGAAATGCATCTCCTGAATCGAAGGATTTCAGGCTTGAATACATACCAGCCATCGATGCATACGATGCCCTGATTTTTGGTGCACCAGTCCATGCCTTTTCTTTAGCCAAAGCGATGGATGTCTATTTGAATCAGCTACCATCGCTTGAAAAAAAGGATGCTGCACTTTTTGTGACGAAGCAATTGCGCTTTGCCTGGACGGGGGGAAACCGGGCAATAGGCCGAATGAAAAAGATATGCGAAACAAAGGGTGCAAAGGTTCTTGGATCGGAAATAATCATCTGGCCCAAGGCAAAGGAAAATCTCGAGCACATCGAAGGAGTGGAGCGGTTGACTGCACTTTTTACTCCGGATTAAGTATTCCCCTTACTGACAACGATGGTATTGTACCAGGCTCGCGGAGCTACCTCTTGTATTCGAAGTTTACACTTCAAATCCTTTTGCAAGGACACTTGAATAGGAACGTTGGAGGTATAAAGTATGAAGGATAGAAAGTTTATACGCTGGAGAGGATTTTTGTTGTGTGCTGTTTTAGTGGTTGGTTTATTCTATACCTCATATGTTCACGGTAATTCCCTGTTTGATAAAAACTGGCGGGTGGAATCCCTGCTTCACCGCATGTCAATCGAAGAGAAGGCCGGACAGGTGGTTGTCGGTTTTTTTCGTGGACCCTCTTTTGATGATCATATTGCAGAGATGATCGGTTCCTATCAACTGGGTGGAGTGGTCTTGTACTCTATAACCGGTAATATTGAAGACGTTGAACAGGTAGCCGGACTTGTTTTCGATATGCAAAGGCATGCCAGGAAAAAGGAGAATCTCCCTCTTTTCGTAGCTATTGACCAGGAAGGGGGCTTGGTGAACCGGATCAACAAGGGCGTTACGGTCTTTCCGGGTAATATGGCCTTAGGAGCCACGGGAGACAAGGAACTGAGTCGGGAAGCAGCCAGGGTGACTGCCCGGGAGCTTCGTATTTTAGGAATCAACATGAATTTTGCTCCCGTGGTGGATGTGAACAGCGAACCAGCCAATCCCATTATTGGAATTCGATCTTTCGGGTCTGATCCAGGGCTTGTAGCAAAGATGGGACAAGCGATGATTATCCCATATCGGGAGGAAGGGGTAATCGCTACCGCCAAGCATTTCCCCGGCCATGGAAATACCGATATTGATTCCCATTATGGTTTGCCCCTCATCTCGCAGACTCTTGAAGAGCTCAAGACCATCGAGCTTTATCCCTTCCGTTCCATGGTTGAAAAGGGAGTGCCCGCTGTGATGAGCGCACATATAGAAGTACCGGCACTGGAACCGGTAGAAGGTGTTCCTGCGACTTTATCTGAGTCAATCTTGGAAGGCCTGCTGCGTGATCAGATGGGTTTTGAAGGAGTTATTGTGGCCGACTCTCTTGGGATGGGAGCCCTCGACCAGCACTACGGTATCGTCGAAGCGGCCTTATCAGCATTTGAAGCCGGTTGCGATATCCTTTTGTTCGGAGCTGACAGGGGACATGAACCGGAAGATCAGAAAGAAGTTATTCAGGCTCTTGTAGATGCAGTCGAGGCTGGACGTATCAAGGAAGAACGTCTTGATGAAGCGGTGAGACGTATTGTAACCCTCAAGATGAATGCGGGCATTCTCCATGATCCCTATCCGCGATTCAGTGATTTCAGCAGTCTCACTGCTTTGGAGAATGTAGCCGTTGCCCGTCGTATAGCAGAAAAAAGTGTAACATTGGTCCGAAATTATAACGAACTATTGCCACTGCCAGCAGATGGGGAATCGATTCCTGTTATCTGGCCGGAAGAATTCAGCGGTTCGCTGGATGTTGTGCTTCAATCCTGTCCCGCTCTCAAGCCGTATACACTCCCACTCGATTCACCGAAAGAAC
>SKXZ01000119.1 GCA_007128145.1 Candidatus Nitricultor lacus
CAAGCATGTCACTCACCATGAAAATCGATTCTTGCCCTTGTATAAGGTCAAGCCTCTCCAACACCACTTTCCCTCCAAATTTTGGATCACTCATGTTTCCCTGGATGTTCAATTCAGCTTCTCCTACCAACCTTATGTCCCCTTCCCATACAGAAGAAGGAAGAGGCAGATAACCAGAAGAAAAAAGTTGAAGATTGATATCCACACCACCTGAAGCAGGATCAATCCAGCCGTTCCCGTTTAATGATATAATATCCCTTTCTTCGATAAGCGATAATTCCGAAACAAAGAATATACCATCCCTGTATTCAAAAGCGAAATCACCCGTAAAGTAAAAACTATCGTCCCAGTTCCCCCGCAGGTTATCCGTTGTGAAAAACCACCGGCCAGCGACCAAATCAAGTTGGCCATGGAGATCACATGTTACTGAAACTCCATATTCATCAAGCTCCACTCCTCCCACCAACTCTCCAAGGTTAACACCTAAAACCACAATTTCTCCGTGTTCCAAAACTTCAGGACCCAGGTAACGACTCAATTCAACATTTTCCCCCGGACCGGGCAGGGCCGTTTCCCCTCCCAGGCTGATACGGAAGTATTCACCAAGCAAACGGTCACCCAAGAAAAAATCTCTTCCTTCCCCGTGAAAAGAAAAATCAATATTCTCCCAAAAGCCAGCTGCAGTAAAGGAGATTTCATCCAATTCACCCCTATATTCGAACCCAGCGTCTTCCGGAAGCACCAAGGAAGTAAGAACTCCCTGAATTTGAAGAGAATGAAAAGGGGTTACTCTTCCACTGAACTCCATCGAGCCTTGGGGGAAGACGGTGGAAAAATGCTCTATTTCGATCGTGTCGTTTTCCAGCCATCCCTGAAAAAGCAAGTGTTCCCCGGTAAAAGCACCTACTTGCCATCGAGGGCTTTCTAATCTCACCTCAGCTTCCCAGCTTTCTTGTTTGTGTGAAAACTTCCCATCACCTGTCAGGAGAAATTCCACCTCCCACCCTTCAAGCGTATGTATGACAGAAAATGCCTCGACCCGAATTTCCCCAACCACTTCTTCATCGGTTTTGATTATATCCGCATATAATTTTCCCTTCCCCTTTTCCAGGGTCAGTTCCTCCAGTCGTACTTTTTCCCCATCAAGAATAATATTTCCCGCACGTACACTTCCCAAAAGAGAATGTTCCAAAAAAATGTCACCTTCGGTCAATTCCAGGCTCACCAAAGGTGGAGAATCTTTACCGGTTGCGAGTTTAAGGTTTCCTGAGATCATACCAGTGACCGGTAAGCTCTCCTCCAACAACTCGTTCACAGGTAACTCCCGCACCTTACCTTCAATGACAAGGACCTCTCCATCCCAGACTCCGCTTACGTCCAAAGCGCCACTTAAAAATTCACCTTGTCCGGTCATTTCAACCCTTCCACCTGGCAGTATATGTATATTGAGTTGTGGATGGTACACACTGTATTCCTTAAACTCAATACTTTCCCCAAGAAAATCAATACTCCCTACTGGTTCACCTGCAACAAATTCAAGCCACCCTTTTACCGCACCAAAAGCAGACAGATGAGAAACATGTTCTGTAAATGATACATATAAGGCCGGTGTGTGAAAAAGAAGGCGGTAACTTTCTTCTGACCTGACAAGTTCCCATTCTGCCTGAAGTTCAGTTTCACCCATGAAAGACCCAGGCAAAATATTTCCCCGCAGCTGAAATTTCTCAAGAGAAAGGAGAAAACCTCCCCGTAAAGCAAGATCAAAATATTCTGCTGTGAGCGAAAAAACACCTTCAACCTGCTTACTTGGTAGTATATTTGCTTCCAGCATCACCGTGCCTGTTACACCATCAATAGTCAATGCTCCCCCCAGAACCACCTCAAAGTCCGAAAAAAGGTCGAGTGCTCCTTCTCCTCTCAAAACAAAACCATTCTCTCTTGATTCACGCACCTCGAGGTCAGTTAACTTTACCGCTCCGCTATCTGTGAACTCCAAAGGGGATTCGAAATGAACAATTTGATCGTTTTCATATATGCCCTGGATATTTCTCTCTGCAAAGTTCCACAACACTTCGACCATTTCCTTGTGGTTCTCATCCAAAACTATATTCAACAGAAGAGTTTCTTTTTCTGTCAGTCTTCCCCTGAGCGCAAATGATGCATCGAGTGTACGAAAATTCAGGAGGTTATCGCGCTTGGCGAATTCCAAACCCATAGGACCTGTGAACATATCAGTTTCACTTATAATCAGTTGGGCAATTTTTAAGCGGCAATCTGGTATCTCATGCAGGGGTAAATCCGGAATAATACTCCAAAACGATATCGAAGTGGAAACTACAGTAACTTTTTCTGCTTGGAGCTCAATTTCCCGCCTCCTGTTGAGCAACTCTTTAAGAGGAAGGCGAGCGGTAAGAACAGGAACCTCAAGAAAAAAACCATCTCCTTCAACTTCTACATCGTGAATTCGCAAACCCAAAGGCCAGAGATAGTCGATCTCTCCCACCTGAATTTCTGTTCCCTGGATTGACCATTCAGCAAGAAATGAATCCAGAAATTGACGAGAAAGCCTTGCCACTCCGATTCCGATAATCATTACACCTACCACCAAAAAAATAAGAATCGGAACCAGCCTTTTCAAGACTCAATCCCCAACTATTACGGTCCCCGAATACGTTCCTTCAAGGACAAAAGGAAGTGAAAACCGCTGACTGATAAATCCACGGTTCCCCTCTTGTGAAAAGGGTTCAGTCAAACTCCGTACCTCCACTTCAAAACCGTTTGTTTTCATTTCCTGCACTCGTTCCTCCAGGTAAGATTCAAAATCAGTAGGTGTTGTCATTGCACTAAAAGGCGCAGTGGAAAGCCCTCTTACATTCACCTCTGCCTCACCAAGAGGAAAATCCGATGGAAGAGCAACGGCAAAATCGATGTTTTTTGAACCTTCCCGGTAAAGATGTATCTCTACAGAGCCAGTGAGGTCGTCACCCCTTTTTACTTCCGGTGAGAGTTCAAGAGAGCGGAAAAAAGCCTCACGGACATTGGGTAGAACCATCACATGGATATCAATTATTTCCGGTTCCAGCTTGAAGAAGGGATTTCTAAAAACATCATCTGTGATTTTGCCAAAATTGTTGGCTGTGAGAGAAGCTATATCAAAATGGCTAATCCAAAAAAATTCCTGGTTGAAGCCAGTGGATTTTCCTTGAAAGTCTATCGAAAAACTAACACTTCCAGGAACTTGACTGTCCAAAACCCGGTCAATAGCATCAAGCATAATGCCAGGTAAAAAATCCATTATAATATTTTCATCCCTCACTATTTCGAAATTGAACGTTCGTGTAAACCCTTCCCCGTCCTTTATTACTATGATGCGACATCGTGTTGTTTGAGGAAAAATATTGAAGCGGCCTGCCACTCCAGCAGTACGGTCCTCATCCACGATGCCAACTGGCTCGATGGGAGTACCCACTTTGAACGGAAATTCTTTACCTTCTACACTATAATTCACGAAAACTGAGGAAAGAAAGTAGTTTGAACGTCCACGGTGAAGAAATGAATGTCCGAAAGCAAGAAAGCGATCTCCCTCGTGTGCGGTTAAAGTTCCGATAGAAACGATATCAACATCACCTTTAACCAGTTGAACACCTACGGCACTGCCGGGAACGAGCTCTGTTTCCTCTGTCTCTGAACGAACCCGGTAGGGGAATACGTGGGGCAAAACCACGACTTCCCTCCAGGGTAAGTGTTCACGCAGTTGATCACCTCCTCGTCCATCCAAACCTAATATCAGCAGAACCGACTGGGGAGAAAGAGCCTGAACAAATGAAACATCACGGGGCTTCTCCCATAGTTTCAGCATAGTCTCAATAGGAGTAACCAGGCCGATCATATTGTCTCTTGCCTGCCAGCTGTAGGCCAAAGCACCAGCTATTCTCCCTTGAAACAATATTGGGCTACCACTCATTCCGGCTGAAATGCCACCACCCCGGCGCACCCTCTCGTCAACTACCTCTATTACAAAATAACTCTCTTCGATCATGCGGCTTTCCACAACGTCGACCACCCGCACAGCGAAGTCTTCGACTTTTGTCCCGTAAAATACGGTCCTCCCTACCCCCTCCATCCCTCTTTCCAACTGTGAAAGAGGGTAAATATCCAGGGTTTGGCTGTTTGCTTCTACAGTACGGCCAGCAAAGACGACAAGACTAACCCAGAGCAAGCTCATCAAAAAAATCCTTGCTCTGTGATAATAACGCATCACAGCTTACCCATTCCTCCCTTTTGTATACAAAAAACCGTCCCGGAGTGATTTGAGATTGTCCAAGACTTTTCCAGCTCCAAGAGCAACGCATGAAACCGGTTCCTCGGCAACATATGCCGGAGTACCCAAAGCCTTGGTAATCATCTCGTCGAGCCCGCGCAAGAGAGCTCCACCCCCGGTAAGACATATTCCTTTTTCTCCAATATCAGCCGCCAATTCCGGAGGGGTGTGTTCTAAGACGATGCGAGCAGCATCGACAATAGCTGACAGTGGCTCGGACAAACACTTGTAGATCTCGGTAGATGTAATAGAAATGGCTTTTGGGAGACCGCTAACCAGGTCTCGCCCTTTTACCCTCGCAGTTACTTCTTCATCGGGGAGCATGGCCGCTCCTATTTCAATTTTTAAAACCTCCGCTGTGCGTTCCCCGATCATCAGATTAAACTTTTTTCTCAGGTGTCGTACCAGGTGATCATCCATCTTGTCTCCACCAACTCTTACCGTTTGACTGACCACGACACCTCCCAGGGAAAGAACGGCAATATCAGTCGTGCCACCTCCGATGTCAATTACCAGGCTGCCAGAAGGCTCGGAGATATCAAGCCCTGCACCCAAAGCTGCCGCCATGGGTTCTTCAATGAGATATGCTTTTCTTGCACCTGCGTGGTAGGCTGCATCAAGTACCGCACGTTTCTCCACCTCAGTACCCCCGGACGGAATACATATAACGATGTCAGGCTTTATAATGCCTTTCCCACAAACGCGCTGAATAAAGTACGTCAACATTTTCCGCGTGATATCATAATCATCGATAACACCGTCTTTCAAGGGACGATGGGCAACAATATATTCCGGTGTTTTTCCGATCATTTCCCTTGCTTCGCGCCCTATAGCCAAAACTTTGTTTGTACCCTTGGTAATGGCCACCACAGAAGGTTCATTCAGAACGATTCCTTTGCCGTGGACATAAATCAGGGTAGTTGCCGTTCCCAGGTCAATTCCAATACGTTTATTCCACATGGAAAATCCCTCCGCTCATTCGCTCACTCTCTCAATTGTTGCTCCCAAAAGACCGAGTTTACACTCCAAATCCTCGTAACCCCGATCAACATGGGAAATTCCGTATATTTCTGTTTCTCCCTCTGCCGCTAATCCCGCAATAACTAACCCGGCACCTGCCCTGAGATCCGTGGCGGTTACCTGGGTTCCCGTCAGGGTATCGACCCCCAAAACCACTGCACTTCTACCCTCCACTTTTATATTTGCTCCCATTCGTTCCAACTCGCCTACATGAGCAAAGCGATTTTCAAAAACCGCCTCAGTCACTACGCTAACCCCATCGGCCAAACACAAAAGAGACATAAACTGCGCCTGCATATCAGTGGGAAACCCTGGAAACGGCATGGTCTTGATATCAGTTCCCCTTGGCCGCCCTTCCATTGATATGCACACAGCTTGATCTCCCACCCGCTTAACCTGCGCTCCTACTTCCTCAAGCTTGGTGGTAACCGATAATATGAGCGAAGGATGCACACCCTGTACGGTCAGCTCCCCTCCAGTCGCTGCAGCGATAACACAAAAAGTACCTGCTTCAATGCGATCATTAATAATATAGTGTTCACAACCTCTCAGTTTTTTTACTCCCCGAACAATTACTGTATCAGTGCCCGCCCCTTCGATTTCAGCTCCCATGGCAGAAAGAAAGCGAGCCAAATCAACAACTTCCGGCTCTCGTGCAGCATTGGCGATTATTGTTTCATCATCTATGGTGGCGGCAAGCATCATTATATTTTCAGTAGCTCCCACACTGGGAAAGTCAAGATATACTTCATCGCCCTTCAGACCGTCTGACCAAGCTTCAATATATCCGGAATGGGTGGTCACCTTCACTCCTAAATGGATAAAACCCTTAAGATGAAGGTCGACGGGCCGCGAACCAATGGCACAGCCACCAGGAAGCGGAACATGTGCCCGTTGAAGACGGGATATGAGAGGTCCAATCACCAAAAAAGATGCCCGCATCTTCCGAATAAGCTCGTACGGGGCATTCGAGGTGTTCAGATCACCGGGATGAATTCGATATGTCCCTCGTGAAAGTCTCTCTACCTTGACACCCAAGGTTTCAAGGACTTTCACCATTGTCTGAACATCAAGAAGGTCTGGAACATTGTGCAAAACAGAAGGAGATTCACTCAACAATGTAGCTGCAAGAATTGGTAAAGCGGCGTTTTTAGAACCGCCGGCTTGTACTTTACCGAAAAGGGGTTTCATGCCCTGGATACAAAACTTTTCCACCTCGTTTCTCCTTTTTGAGGATTGCCGGAATCCAGACCTGTTCATTTTTTCCAGGAAAAGGAAAACTCTCCATACTTATATAACGCATTCAGCGCGGGATGGATAGACCGGAAACCACACATATTATACCGCAACTTTGCGTGTTCGTCTCAATAGCGTTCAACCCTGTTTTCTTCTTGTACCTTCCCCTTTTTCTTGTCCTTTCGTCTTTCGCCCTTCATTCCGTTGCTTTTTTGTCTTCGGCGAATGATGTGTTTTCTTTTCCTCGTCTTCTGTTTTCTTATCCGCTTGTGAACGGGTAGGTGCATCAAATTCGAACCCGATCTTACCCGCCTCCTGCAACACCAGGCGGGCGGAAAACCGCCTCCCTTTTTTTGAGCGGAAACCGGATATTTTGTCCGTACGGCCTGTTTTTATAAGTTTTTGTGCTTGTATGCGGCTGATTTGTCTGCTTAATACCCGTTTCCAGAGAGTAAACGAACACCCCTCTTTCCAGCGGGAACACCCGAAAGCACTTCGATTTTCCAAAACCGGTGCCCCACAAAGAGGACATTTGCCTACCGGTTGGTTCATCTTTTCTCTCTCACCAGTATCTTCCTTATTTTTTACTTTTTCCACCATATCAACCGCTAGTTGTTTAATTTCTTCCATGAATTGTTTTCTTTCAAAATTACCACTTTCGATCTGGCTCAATTTTTTCTCCCACTCACCAGTGAGTTGAGGAGACGCAAGTTCCGGAACCGGGATACGTTCCACCAAGCCAATAAGTTCCATCCCTTTCGGGGTAGGAAAGAGGGTTTTCCCGTCTCTTTCCACGTACCCTACCTCGATAAGCCGTTCAATAATCGAAGCGCGTGTAGCCGGCGTACCTATGCCAGAGGACTTTAAGGCTTCCTGCAACTCCTCTTCTTCCACAAACCTTCCGGCAGCTTCCATGGCAGATAGCAACGTTGCTTCCGTATACCGTGGTGGGGGCTTTGTTTCCTTGCGTTCACTCCATGAGCGCACTGTCATTACCTTTTCTCCCTCCTCCACGATAGGAAGGTACTCTTCTCCACCGGTGTGGGGTTTTTCACCGTAGACCTCTCTCCATCCAGCCTCTTCCAGCACCTTTGAACGACTGAGAAATATCTCTTCTTGAACAATGGTTTTTATCCGCCGGTGAGCCCAAAGAGCATCGGGGAGAAAAGCACTGAGAAAACGCTTGACCACCAAATCCATTATTTTATATTCATCAGCTTTCAAGGAATCCCAATTCACTTTCTCCCCGGTTGGGATAATGGCATGATGATCACGCACTTTGGATGAATCAAAAACTCTCTTATCAGAAAGTGCTTTTCGCCGGTCAAAACGTTTGCGAGTGATATCAGCAAACCCGCACTGACCAAGCATATTCCAGCATTCCTCCGTTAAGGAGAGAAGATCATTTGAAAGATAGCGCGAATCTGTACGGGGATACGTTATCAGCTTGTGAGCCTCGTATAAACGTTGAGCTGCGTTAAGGGTTCTTCGTGCTGAAAAACCGTATCTTCGGTTTGCATCCCTCTGTAATTCGGTCAAATCGTACAGCAAAGGATGGACTTCTTTACTTTTCCGATCCGAAAATTCCCCTACTGTTCCTTCTTTCCCCTCAATTTTTTCCAGCAGTGACAATGTATCTTCTTCCTTATAGAGCCGGTCCTCTTTAGCGGTCCATTTCCCCTGGTAAGTCTTTTCACCGGTACGAAATTCAGCGAATATTTCCCAGTATGGAACAGGTGAAAAATTTTGAATTCCCCGTTCCCTTTCTACCAGGATAGCAAGGGTCGGGGTCTGTACCCTGCCTACTGACAACAATACCTTGAAACGGGCGGTAAACACCCGTGTGCCGTTTATTCCTACCAGCCAATCTCCTTCTGATCGACAACGGGCTGCGTCTCCCAACAGGTCGAAATCTTCACCGGGTTTCAGCCTTTCAAATGCTTCGCGAATTGCAGAAACCGTCATTGAAGAAAGCCACAAGCGACGCATCGGTTTTTTACAGCGAGTATTCTGATAAATATTCCGGAAAATGAGCTCTCCTTCCCGGCCGGCGTCGCAAGCGTTGATTACCACCCCAACCTCGTCTGACGTCATCCACTTTTTAATAACCTTGAGTCTCTCTTTCGAACCGGATATAGCTTTTAACTTGAACGTATCAGGGATGACCGGCAATAATACAAGACGCCACATTTTCCACTTTTTGTTATAATCTTCAGGTTCAGCTAATGTAACGAGATGACCGACAGCCCAAGTGATGACATACTGTTCGTTTTCCAGGTATTCCTTTTTGTTAGTAAATTTTCCCAGGGCACGGGCAAGATCACGTGCGACACTCGGTTTTTCAGTGACAATCAAATTTTTTCCCATTCAACTTCCTCTTTCGTTCCATCTTTACAGTGTCAGAGAAGATTCAAGAGATCAAGACACCCTTTTCCTCTTTCCATTTTCCCCAAAGAAGCGTTTCCCTTGTATCACAAAATTATTGCTTGTGCAAGGGCAGCAGGTGTACTGTGTAATGTAATAGCCATGTTGAAAAATTATACACGGAGGTATCATCCCGCTTCTCACAAAAAGGGAATAATACGTTGAAACACTACTTCTCCTGATCAGGAAATCTTCTGAAAGGCCGGTGTGGACCAGGAATATATTCGACAGTAGGGCGGGATTGGGGAGGTTGAGGATAAAGTTTCATGAGTTCAAAAATCTCGTCGGGAAGACCTTCCTTAACCGGTAATCCAAGTGATGATGCCAATTTAAACGAAATAGGAAAATCATGCGTCCATTTTCCTTCCGATAAGGCTGCGGCAAGTCTTTCGGCTTCTTTTTTTCCCATGCGGTCTGCAACCAAATGAACAACCACCTCACGTACCTGTGCTATTGCTTTACGAGCAATGTCTCCAAGAATGAGCGTTTCGTCATCCCGATGAGGGTTAGGTTCTTCCAATGCCTTGATAATTGAAACCGCTGGATACTGAGAGGCACCCGTTCGAATTTGAGGATCCACCGGACCAAGTACAGCGTTTATGTCCATCATTATTGTATCCGCAGCCAAGGCAATCAGGGTTCCCCCCGACATAGCGTAATGTGGAAGGAAAACGGTCACCTGAGCGGAATGTTTTTTCAGGGCGAAGGCAATTTGCTCGGCGGCCAGAACCAGCCCACCCGGAGTATGGAGTACCAGGTCGATAGGAACATCAGCCGGAGTTTGGCGAATGGCCCGCAAGAGGTTCTCCGAATCTTCAATGCTGATATAACGGGAAATGGGAATACCAAAAAAGCTCATGGTTTCCTGACGGTGGATCAATACCATGGCACGCGATCGTCTTTTTCTTTCTATGGTTCTGAGAATGCCCATTCGCTGTTGTTCTAATAATTTACGTTGTACGAGCGGATAAAAGGCTACAACCAGGAATATCAATAATAATATTTCCCACACTTGAATACCACCACCTCAATACATTCAGTGAATTGTAAACCTCTCTCATTACTGTAAGAAAAAGAAAAAATCCTTCACATATATTTTCTCAGTTCTGGGTTTTTTCTTTGAAAGATATTTCCTCCTACTGTATCGTACCCAACCAAAAGAGGAAAAGATTCCACTATTATCCTTCTCAATGCTTGTGGTCCTAGGTTAGGGTAGGCAAGAACCTCCATTTCTGCCACAAAATTTGTTAGATATGCCGCCGCCCCTCCACATGCCACCAAGTAAAGAGACCCATATCGTACATGCAGTTTCCGCCCTTCCAGGGTACGATCTCCCTTACCCACGGTCGCCGCGACTCCCCTTTCTAACAGGGGTTCTAAAAATCTGTCAACTCTGGCAGACGTTGTGGGACCTACCGCGCCCACTGTTTTTCCAGGAAGAGGCGGCGCTGGTCCAGCATGAAAAATTACCGCACCCTGGAGAACGAAAGGGGCCTCTCCAGTGCGTTCCAACTCCTCGATGATAGAAAACATGGTGGCATCGCGTGCCAGATACATTTCCCCGCTTAAACTTATCCATTCTCCCGCTCGTAAATGAAGAATAACCTCGCGAGTAAGAGGGGTAGCCACATTGCGATATGAAGGACGTGTAATCACCATGAGAGCTCACTCCTTCGAAAAAGATGGCAACTGGCAACCATCGCCACCGGAAAAGTGGCTATATGGCATGGTCCGTTTTCTATTCTGACTTCAAGGCATGTCGTCTTTCCCCCAACCCCTTGGGGTCCTATGCCGGAACGGTTGATTTTTGCACACAATCTCCTCTCAAGTGCGGCGTATTGTGAATCAGGATGAACCCTTCCGAGTTCCCGATTCAGGGCACGGGAAGCCAGGGAAAGAACGGTGGCACCTGATCCTCCCAATCCGATACCCAGAATAAGGGGGGGGCAAGCCCTCGCTCCTTTTTCCTTGACTACGGAAAGGACAAATTCCTCCACTTTATCAAACCCGCTTCCGGGTTCAAGCATGGCTAATGCGGAGAGGTTGTCACACCCTCCTCCCTTCACTAAAAGAGTTATCCTGAAAATGTCGCCTTCCGTGAATTCATAGGTATACATGCCAGGCGTGTTGTCTCCGGTGTGTTGTCCAAAGAGCGGGTCTGAAATTATTGAACCCCGAAAGAAATTTTCATGATATGTTTCCCGGACGGCCCGATCAATAAGAAAGGGAAGAGGAGGACCTATAATTTTTATATCATTGCCAATTTCCACGTGAGCAGTGACCATACCTGTGTCCTGACACAAGGGTAACCCCGTAAAACCTGCGATTCGGTGATTTTCTAATATTTGGAAGAGCATTTCCCTGGCAGGCTCATCTTCTTCCTGCCAGGCGAAACTCAGTCTTTCGGTTAACTCGGGAAGGGGGGAAATATTCAATTCCCGGAGAGCGATCTTCACCTCTGTAACCAGCTCTTCACCCTCTATGTACTTCATAGTATCCTCTTCGAGCCCTGTATCGTGTTGTCTTAATGCCGTCCATTACCTGTTTCCACACCTGGGAAGCTCTATATGTCCGGCTTCCACCATCAACTGGGTCATTTCCTGTGATCGACGAATCATTTTCTCTGCTTCTTCGCGAACATACCTGGATGCGAGAGGCTTCCGGGCCAAGCCCTCTTGTATAGCTGCACCAGCTACAGCTACTGCTTCATCTATGTATACCTCCCATTCCTCCATGCTCGGTATAATCGAGTCCTCTTTAATACCCCGCCGGCGAGCATAGTTATTGAGAGAATGAGCAGCAGCTAAACACATGGAATCTGTAATCTTCCTTGCTTGAACGGTAAGAACTCCACGGAAAAGCCCGGGGAAACCCAGTGAATTGTTCACCTGGTTCGGAAAATCAGAGCGTCCGGTAGCTACTACGCGGGCACCGGCCTCTTTCGCTTCCCACGGCCATATTTCGGGAGTTGGATTGGCACAGGCAAACACTATTGCTTCTTTGTTCATGGCAGCAATCCACTGGGGGAGGATCACGCCGGGTCCCGGAGTTGAAAGCGCAATCAACACATCACGTCCAGCTATTGCTTCTGCTTTCCCTCCTGCTATATTGTCTCCGTTGGTAATGTTGCAGAGTTCCCATTTCCAGGGGTTTTTCTCGGCAAGTTCATAACGACCGCGGTGAAGAATACCGGCACTGTCACACATGACAATATTTTCACCACGCACTCCGGCCTGC
>SKXZ01000028.1 GCA_007128145.1 Candidatus Nitricultor lacus
ATCTGCCGCAATCATCTTTTCTTCCAGACCGACGCGCCGGCGACGCGCATGCCCAAGGCCCTGGCGCGGCACGCCCCGGCCTGCCGCATGCGATTCCCCCGGTTACCCGCCGCCGTGCTGGAATACGCCGTGGGATTCGTCAGCCTCATCTACCGCTTGCACGGCAGCGAGTCGATCGTACTGCTCCTTTGGGACACGCAGGCGAGGCGTTACCGGCTGCTCGTCCCCCCGCAGCAGCCGACGGTCTCGGAGTCTGCCGGCGGGTACCGCTCGGCGCTCGACGTGGCCTACAGCGTGCCCGGCGTTCTGCCGGAGCATTGCCTGCTGCTGGGCGACCTGCACGGCCACGCCGACTTCAGCGCTCATCCTTCGCAACTCGACCGCAGCGACGAGACCTATCGCGACGGTCTGCACCTCATTGTGGGCCGGATCGAGGACGAGCCGCCGGAGTTCCACGCGGAACTGTCGGTCGACGGCTATCGTTTCCAACTGGACGCGAACGAATTGACCGCCGCCTACCGGCAGCGGCGGACGGCCATCCCCCAAACCTGGCTCGACCAGGTCGATGTGATTGTCAAGCGTCCCCAGTGGACGCAGGGCTACAGCACCACCAATACCGCCAACTACGAGATTTCCTATGACTACCCCGCATACCCCACAACACCCAAGTTTTCCGCCCCCCCACCTTACCCCCCAGCCAAAAAGCGCTCGCGGAAACCCCGAAGGTAAGCCGGGTGACGATGGCGCGCTGGTTTGCCAATTGGCACCCCACAGCCGGATCAAGTTGATCGGCCTGGGCGGGGTGGGTTGTGCCGTGCTCCATTACCTGGCCATCTTTCTCAGGAGCCTGTCCCGGCCGGTGCGCCTGGTGCTGATCGACGGCGACCAGATCGAGTACAAAAACCTCGCCCGCACCGCCTACCGGACCATGGGCAATAAGGCCGAGCAGCAGGCCTCCGACGTGGCCACGATCCTGCGCGACAGCCCGGTCACCGTGGTGCCGATGCCCGTGTATGTGGGCCCGGAGAATATCCCGCAGTTGATCCGCAACGGCGACCACGTGTTCCTGTGCGTCGACAACCACGGCACCCGGAAATTGGTCTCCGACCACTGCGCGACCCTGGCCGACGTGGCGTTGTTCAGCGGCGGGAACGATGGCGTGGACCCGCCGCGCGAGTTAGGCACCTACGGCTCGGTGCAGATCGTCTTGCGCCGCGGGGGACAGGACCTCACTGCGCCGCTGACCCGCTACCATCCCGAAATCGCCCGGGCCGCGGGCACCCTGCCCGGCGACGCCGACTGCGCGCAGCAGGCGGCTTCCACGCCGCAGATCGTCTTTGCCAACCTGGCGGTGGCCAGCGCCATGCTCAACGCTTTCTACGCCTACAGTTGCTCGCGGTTAACCTACCAGGAGGTCCAGTTCGACATCCTGGCCGCCCGCTCGGTTCCCCACTTCCCGTTGGACGCCGGCGATATCCCACAACCCTTGCCATGAGACATTGCGTCGGGAGTTCTTCTGTTCATCACGGGCGATACATACGAAACGGCGGCGACCGCCAAGGGCGAGCTTTTCGACATGCCCGACGACTGCCATATCAACATCTTTACCATCTCGAAGATCAACAGCGAGGTGCCGTCGCGGCCGTTAGGCGTGTGGTATATTCGTCTAGGGAAAATGTTCCCGCGTTCGCGGCACAATTCGCACAAGCGGAATGGCCCACCGGCAGGGTTTCCGGCGGCAGGGCGGCTCGCTTCGCGTGCAGGGCGGACGACGGCCTGAGGAGCGCCGTGCAATCGGAAGCACAAGCCAATGCCCCCCCAATCCAAATACTTCGTCACCGGCGCTGCCGGATTCGTCGGCACGCGGCTGGTCCAGGCGCTGATCGAGCGTGGGCATTCCGTGCGCGCCCTGATCCACCGGACCACGCCGAGCGCCCCGCCCGGCTTTGCGTGGGGTGAAAATGATCCTTTCGCCAGCGATCGGCTGGAACTGGTCCAAGGCGACGTGACCGACCGCGAGTCGCTCCGCCGCGGCATGGACGGCTGCACCCACGTGTTCCACGTGGCGGCCTATGCCAAGAACTGGGCGGCGGACCCCAATGTGTTCACTGTGCAGAACGTCGAGGGCACTCGGAATGTTCTTGCCGTGGCCCGCGAAATCGGTGTGCAGCGCGCGGTATGGACTTCGACGGTCGTCACCTTCGGCCCCACGCGGCCCGGCGAGGTGGGCGATGAAGACATGCCCCGCATCACCGAGCGATACTTCACGGAATACGAGGCCACGAAGGCGGCGGCGGAGCGCGAGGTGATGGCCCTGGCGGCCGAGGGCGTTCCCGCCGTGATCGTCAACCCGACGCGGGTTTACGGCCCCGGGCATCTGACCGAGGGCAATGCGCTGTCGCGCCTGATCGACGATTACGACCGCGGCCACGTGCCGATGTTGCTCAACCGGGGTGTGAACGTGGGCAATTACGTGCTCGTCGACGACGTGGTCGAAGGCCACCTGCTGGCCATGGCGCGCGGACGGCCGGGCGAGCGGTATATTCTGGGCGGGGAAAACGTGTCGCTCCGGGAATTCTTCCGCACGATCGACCGGGTGAGCGGCAAGCGGCATATCCAGGTGCCCATCTTGGGCGTCTCACCGTTGGTGTTCGCTTGGTTGCAGAAGAAGCGGGCTGAATGGTTTGGCATTTATCCGCGGATCACCCCCGGCTGGGTCCGGACGTTCCTGGCCGACTGGGCCTACCGTTCCGACAAGGCGCAGCGCGAACTGGGGTACGTGCCGACGCCCTTGGAACAGGGTATTCGCATCACGTACGAATGGCTGCTCCGGGCGAGGAAGGAACTGGCATGATGGCTTTTCGATTTCTAGACGCACACTGCTTTGCCCGGGACGGCACAACGGCGTGTGCCTAGTACATTGGAGCGGCCTGCACCTAGAAACGGAAGGAACTGGCATGATCGGGGAACTCGTCCGGGCGTTGGCCGATAGCGTGCGCGGCCCGCAGCGCAAGCCGACGGTGATTCTTCTCAGTTCGACCTTGCTGACGCTCACCTGGTGGTACTTCGGCTCGCCCCGGTTCTACCTCGACCACTTCGCCGCGGCGGGTGCCGGGCCGTCGTCCGCTCCGGCCGTTTACAGCTTTGTCAGTTGCTTCCTCCTGCTGGGCGTCGTTCCGGCATTGATTGTCAAGCTCGTTTTTCGCGAGCCACTGGCACAATACGGCGTGCAGTGGGGCGATCGGGTGCGCACGCCCCGGTCGCTGCTGATCCTGGGCCCCCTGTTCATCCTGGGGGGGTATA
>SKXZ01000010.1 GCA_007128145.1 Candidatus Nitricultor lacus
ATAGAAATCTTCATTTCACCAGCTCGAAAAGCTTGTCTATTTCCATAGGACCCAAGTCACCCTTGTTCCGGTCCCTCACAGCCACCATGTTTTTCTCAACCTCACTATCCCCAACCACTAATATAAAAGGAATCTTTTCAAGTTGAGCTTTCCTTATTTTCGCTCCCAGCGTGGCTTTCTCCTGGTTGAGTTCAGTACGAATATCTTTCTCACTCAAAAGTTGTTTGATAGCTCCGGCGTATTCCATGTGCCTGTCAGCTATAGGTAAAACTTGAACTTGCACGGGAGCAAGCCAACTTGGGAAAGATCCCGCATAATGCTCTATGAGAATCCCCAAAAAACGTTCTATACTTCCAAGCACAGTGCGGTGAATCATGACCGGCCTTTGGCGCGTGCCGTCTTCTGCTGCATATGTTAAATCAAACTTTTCTGGCATTGAAAAATCAAGCTGGATTGTACCGCACTGCCAACGCCGCCGCAGGCTGTCCTTCAAATGAAAGTCAATCTTCGGACCGTAAAACGCACCATCCCCTTCGTTAATCTTATACGGTTTGTTCACTTTTTCCAACGCTTTTGAAAGGGAAGAGGTTGCCATTTCCCAAATTTGGTCGGACCCCATGGAGTTTTCAGGCCGTGTTGAAAGTTCAATATCATAATCAAAACCAAATAGCCGATAAAAATAATCAGCCAAATCCATCACTTCGATTATTTCATTTGTGATTTGGTGCGGCTCCAGGTATATATGCGCATCGTCCTGCGTAAAACAGCGTACCCTCATAAGCCCATGCAAAACTCCGGAGAGTTCATGTCTATGGACTAATCCCAATTCAGCCATTCGTAACGGAAATTCCCGGTAACTGTGGAGGCGGCTCTGGTATACCAATATTCCACCAGGGCAGTTCATTGGTTTGATGGCAAATTCTCTTTCTTCAACTTGCGAAAAATACATATTTTCCCTGTAATGATCCCAGTGACCGGAGCGTTCCCACAATGAACGATCGAGCATTATCGGAGTTTGAATTTCCTGGTACCCTCTCTTCCTATGCTCTTCACGCCATTTCTCTAAGAGTGTATTGATGATTGTCATACCCTTTGGATGGAAAAAGGGGAAACCCGGTCCTTCTTCCTGCAAGCTGAACAAATCCAGTTCACGGCCCAGTTTTCGATGATCACGCCTCTTTGCTTCTTCCAGAAAGCGGAGATACTCCTCGAGTTGTTCTTTTGTTTCAAAAGATATTCCATAAATACGCTGGAGCATGGGATTATGTTCATCTCCCCTCCAGTAAGCCCCTGAAACACTTAAAAGCTTGAATGCATTGATTCTACCGGTAGAAGGCAGGTGAGGTCCTCGGCACAGGTCAACAAATTCTCCTTGACGGTAAATACTGACCATTGGTTCAGTAAGTTCTTCCAAGAGCTCAACCTTGTAAGATTCGCCCTGTTCTTTAAAATACTCCAGAGCTTTTTCCCGAGGGATATCCTCACGTTCTATAACAAGGTTTTCACGCGCAATGTTCACCATTGTTTTTTCAATGCGCTTCAAGTCATCTTCTGTGAAGGGATGAGGTGTGTCGAAATCGTAGTAAAAACCTTCTTCAATTGACGGACCAATTGTATATTTCGCTTCGGGGAAAAGCCTTTTTACTGCTTGAGCCAATAGATGGGATGTACTGTGCCAGTAAATATGCTTTCCTTCTTTGTCATCAAAATAAATATATTTCTCTACTTTTTCACCTTTTCTATTGAGATCTACCATTCTTCCGTCTTCGGTAACTGCTGCTACAGGCTGCTTCTCCCCCATGATACGTTCCTCCCTTCTTAAGAGCAATGAGAAGTAATAAACAATGGGCATACGAATACATCCCATCATACTTGACTGTTAATCTAAGTTAATCTAAGCACTCTTCCTGCGAGCAAAAAATATTTGCCGTTTCCCATGATACCATATAGCGGTTTATATAAAAAAAGCCGGCCCTTTTGGGCCGGCAAAAAACCTGGTGGGCGACACAGGACTCGAACCTGTGGCCTCTTCCGCGTCAAGGAAGCGTTCTTCCTCTGAACTAGCCGCCCACAGCCTGATACTATTGGAGGCGGCACCCGGACTCGAACCGGGGATAAAGGATTTGCAATCCTCTGCCTTAGCCGCTTGGCCATGCCGCCAAGATATGGAGCGGAAGACGGGACTTGAACCCGCGACCCTCACCTTGGCAAGGTGACGCTCTACCACTGAGCTACTTCCGCAGAAAATGGTGCCGAGACCCAGAGTCGAACTGGGGACGCATGGATTTTCAGTCCATCGCTCTACCACCTGAGCTATCTCGGCATGTTTTTTTTGGCGGGGTCGACGGGATTTGAACCCGCGATCTCCAACGTGACAGGCTGGCGTGTTTGGCCAGGCTACACCACGACCCCGCGTTGATTTCTTCCAGAGGTAAATACCATTGTAATGGTAACCATCCATTTTGGCAAGAGCCCAATGAGGATTTCTGCGAGCAAGATTCTTCATTCTACTACTCTTCATTCTACTACTTTACCTAATATAAAGGGGGAACCGGGGTAATAATGAGTACGCACCAAATCAGCCGAACGAGCTATTTCTTCTTCCATCCAGCCAGGCTTGCGAAACATGACCCCCCATTCTCTGGCAAAACTTTCAAGAAAAGAATCGGTAAGAGTGCGGTAATCCGGAATGTCCGGAAGTATCTCTTCGAGAGCCAACATGTTACCTGACAGTTCATGAAAAACCTTGTCAGCTTCATGGAAACACGCAGCTATTCTTTTACGATCCGCAGAAAGAATAAAAGAACCCTGGAAGAGTACCGCTTCCCTGTTTCTCGCCTGGGCCACTCCAATGAGCTTTTTTCTTTTTACTGTTATCTCGTGTGCTACGTTAAGGGAAAAACAATAAGGAGAAGACAGGTATGGTTGGTTAAGAGCCTCTCGATCCGGAGTAACTCCGAGAATTTCCAAAAGCAAAAGCAGAACCTGGCGCAGTTTTTCGTATGCTTCGGCCGGTGAAGATCCAGCTCCAAAAAAGAGACGTGGAAGCAAAAGGCTGAAGGTAACTTCATGATGATGAAGAATAGCACGACCGCCGGTCGGCCGTCGAACAAGGGGGATGGAATAACGTTCAAGGTGGCAAATATTCACACTTTCAACCTTTTGGAGTTTTCCTACCGTTAGAGTAAGTTTATCCCACTGAAAGAAACGCAAAGTCGGCGGTACGTCACTTTCAACAGCCAAATCAAGCATGGCCTGATCCCGGCTCATATTTTCAAAACCTGTGAGAGGTGGATCAAGGATGAGTCTCAGGGGTTCCAATCCTATTATTCTTCCTTAATGTGAAGATGATAGTCTGCTTCGCTCATAAGTTCAGAGAAATCTTCTTCCATATCGGGTTTTATGGCGCAAATCCACCCTTTCCCATAAGGATCCTGGTTAATAAATTCCGGTGTACTATCGAGTTCCGTGTTTACTTCCACCACCTCACCTGCCACAGGAGCATACAGGTTGGAAACCGTCTTGATTGATTCCACATCTCCTATGCGGTCACCTCGCTTAACCTTCACTCCCACCTTAGGAAGCTCAACGAAAACCACATCACCCAGTTCTTGTTGAGCAAAGTCTGTTATACCGCACCGGGCCAGGTCATCTTCACGCTTTACCCAAAAATGCTCTCGATTATAGAATAACCCTTTCGGTATATCCACAATTATATCCTCCTTTGTAACATTATGATATAAAAGGCAAGGGAACAATTCGAGCTTCCACCTTAGTACGTGGCACCGATACAACTACACTTTCCTCCAACTTACCATACGGGTTTCCGAGGAAACCCATAGCCAGATTCTTTCTCAAACGAAATGAATAATTACCTGAGGTAATATGCCCGCAGGGGATATCCTGCTTGTTTTGTATAGGAAAACCATAGCGGGGGATCCTTTTTCCTTTTACTTCTATCCCCACCAATCTTTTTTTAGATCCTCTCTTGCGTTCCAGAACAAGTGGTTTGTACCCTAAAAATTCTTCTCTTTCCCAGTCAATCAGATCGGGTCTTCCCAATTCCAAGGGATTCACTGTGTCATCGAATTCAGCACCATAGAGGGGGAACGCCGCTTCAAAACGTAACAGATCTCTCACAGCGAATCCGCAGAGTTTTCCTTCCAAGGGTGAAAGCGCATCTAAAAGTTTACGCCAGACCTGTTCTCCCAGCTTCTTTTCTCCCCGTATTTCAAACCCGTCTAGGCAAGAAAAGCTCATTCGGGTTATAGCACATTCGTATTCCCCAAAATGAACTTTCTTTGTCCTAAAACGACGAAGGTTATTTATTTTCCAGGAAAACACTCTTTCGATTACCGAAGTACTTTTCGGTCCCTGTAAAGAAATCAAGAAATGGTTTTCCGTAATATCGTTCAATTCAACCGCAAATACTTTTCGCTCGATTAACGAATTCAGCCAGACGACAACCTTTTCCCGTGCTCCGGCATTGGTAAGAATAAGCCATTGATCTTCAGCTTCGCGAAACACCATAACTCCATCCACTATTCCCCCACGGTGATTTAAAAAAAAAGAAAACTTGCCTTCGCCCACTGAAAGCCCTTTCACGGTTCTCGAGGAAACCCAATCCAGGAAATTTGCCCCGTCAGGTCCGTAAACAACCACTTTCCCCAAGTGCGAAATATCGAACAATCCCCAATTATTGATACAGGAGAAGTACTCCTCACGGATTCTCGTGTAAAAAAGAGGGACACACCAACCGGCAAATTCCCCCATTCGCACTTGAGCCTCGTGGTGAATATGAGCCAGGGGAAGCGTTTTCATAAGTTTATTTTCCTTTATGCTGAATGGAGAGGATTTCCGAATACACCTTCGGCGGCTTCCATCACTACCTCAGCCAAGGTAGGATGGGCATGAATAGTTCTGCTCATTTCTTCAGGTGTACATTCGATTTGGATGGCCAAGGTAAGTTCTGCAATCAAATCGGTAGCGTGCTGCCCTATGACGTGAGCTCCCAAAATTTCTCCGCTATCACGATCAGCCACGATCTTTACCAATCCTTCGGTCTCTCCCTCAATCATGGCCCTCCCGTTTGATCGGTAATGAAACTTCCCAACAACGGTTTCATATCCCTTCTCTCCCGCTTCACGCTCACTCAAACCTACAGAAGCAACCTCCGGTACGGTAAAGACAACACCAGGAACAGCACGGTAGTCCATTTGAGAATGATCACCGGCAATATTCTCAACAGCTACCTCTGCTTCCTTGTAAGCGACATGAGCCAACAGGTGTTTCCCGTTCACATCACCACAGGCATAAATGTGGGGAACAGAAGTACGCATTGATGCGTCTGTCTTCACTGCCTTTCCGGACAGTTGAATTCCAGCGGCTTCAAGGTTCAATCCTAGGGTGTTGGGAGTTCTGCCGGTAGCGTTGAGTACATACGGTGCATTGATGCTTCCTTCCTTTTCCTCACTTTTATAATGGACAACAAGTTCTTTCTTTTTTTCAATCCTTTCCACCCGCGAGGAAGTATGAATGTGTATCCCCTTTTTACTCAGAATATCTACAAGCATCGATGATATTTCATGATCAGCGGTGGGAAGAATATGAGGAAGCATTTCCAATACCTCAACCTGGGTTCCAAAGGCATGGTAAATACATGCCATTTCCATTCCTATATACCCCCCGCCTATAACCACCAGGCGCTTGGGAATTTCAGGTAATTCCAGCACCGCATCGCTATCAATCACACCGGGAGAGTCAGCTCCTTCGACCGGTAGTGAGGCGCTCACTGAGCCTGTCGCTAAAATCATTGTTTCAAATTTTATCCGTTCTTTCTCTCCCTTTTTTTTCTGTACCTCCACGGCGTGGGAATCAACAAATGAAGCAAATCCTTCTACAGTTTCTACGGATGATTTTTTTAACTGGTAACGCACACCGCCGGTCAAAAGCTTGACCACCTTATCCTTGCGTGCTTGAATTTTTCTCCAATCAAATCCTTCCAATTTGGCTTGGATGCCAAATTCGGATGCACGTTTTACCAGGTGGGCTACCTCTTGAGCACGGTAAAGAGCTTTTGTAGGAATACACCCCCGGTTCAGGCACGTACCCCCCAAATCACGATCTTCCACCAACACCACTCGGCGTCCCTGCTGGGCTGCCCGGATAGCTCCCGCATAACCGGCCGGTCCTCCTCCTATCACTAATAGGTCGGTTTCTATCATTCTATCTACCTCCACTGGGGGAATGTGTCCGGATCCTTGAAAAACCGGTCTATTGACCGCGCTGCTTGTTTTCCGGCTCCCATTGCTGAAATAACTGTCGCTGCTCCTGTCACAATATCTCCGCCTGCAAAAGTTCCCCTCATGCTTGTTGCACCTGTTTCGGGATCAATGTCAATATATCCTTTTCTGTTCAAGTTCAAATCGGGCATTGTCTCCAACAAAAGAGGGTTTGGTCCCTGTCCGATTGCTACAATCACAGTGTCTATTGGAATAACATACTCTGATCCCTCAATCGCTACAGGACGGCGCCGTCCCGATTCATCCGGTTCACCTAACTCCATCTCAATACACTCAATGCCTGTCACCCAACCATTTTGATTGCCTAAAAACCGTACAGGATTGGTAAGAATAATGCAGTTAACCCCTTCTTCTTCTGCTCTTTCCACTTCTTCAACTCTTGCTGGCATTTCATTTTTCGTACGGCGATAGACAAGGCACACCTCTTCAGCCCCTAACCGTATAGCAGTGCGAGCTGAATCCATTGCCACGTTTCCTCCCCCAATCACAGCTACCCTTCGACCGATCTTGATCGGTGTATCGTATTCTGGAAAGCGGTATCCTTTCATGAGGTTAGAACGTGTGAGAAATTCATTAGCAGAGTAAATTCCATTCAGGTTTTCTCCGGGAAGTTCCATAAAATAGGGTAAACCTGCGCCGGTCCCGATAAAAAAAGCTCCAAATCCTTCTTTTTCAAGATCTTCTATGGTCACACTCTTGCCCACAACAATACTCAATTCAAGCTTGACTCCCAAACTCTTCACGTAGTCAACTTCTCCAAATACGATTGATTTGGGAAGGCGGAATTCGGGGATTCCGTAAACCAAAACCCCTCCAGGTGCATGCAAAGCTTCGAAAATTGTTACGTCATAACCCATTTTCGCAAGATCCCCAGAACAAGTGAGTCCCGCGGGACCCGCACCGATAACTGCAATTTTTTTTTCGTTCTCAGAAAAACAATAAGGAGATCGGACACCGTGCTCCCGTTCATAGTCAGCGATAAAACGTTCGAGATATCCAACAGCAATTGGTTCTCCCTTTTTTGCGAGAACGCACTCCCGTTCACACTGTTCTTCTTGGGGACATACCCTCCCACATATAGCGGGCAGGCTGTTTTTTTCCTTCATTTTTTGTACCGCTTGATCAAATTTCCCTTCAGCGATCAATGCTATAAATGCCGGTATATCAATTTCTACTGGACATCCCCGCATACAAAGCGGTTTTTTACACTGCAGGCATCGCCTGGCTTCCTCCACGGCCGCCCATTCTTCAAGTCCGGATGGAACCTCGTCAAAATCCCTGATTCGCTCCTGCACCGGCCGCTGCGGCATTTTGGGTCGACCTTTGAACTTATTTTGTGACACGTATTGTTTCCTCCTCAGCCTTTTTCATACGCCATACTTCCATAGCCCGTTGTTCTTCATCCAGATATGTTCTCTGACGGGCTAATAGTTCATCATAATCTACCTGGTGTCCATCGAACACAGGACCATCCACACAGGTAAACTTGCATTTCTCACCAACTGTAACCCTGCAACATCCGCACATACCTGTCCCATCCACCATGATAGGATTAAGACTCACCAGGGTTGGGATTCCAAGCTTTTTAGTGAGCAAACTCACCATTTTCATCATGATAAGCGGCCCTACCGCCACCACGAGATCCACCGTATCTTTTTTCAAGGTATTTTCAAGCACCTGTGTGACAAAACCTTTTTCACCGTAAGTACCGTCATCTGTGGTAACATGGAGCACATCACTTACAGAACGCATCTCTTTTTCCCAGAAAATAAGATCAGCAGTCCGAGCGCCTATGATAGACGTCACAAAGTTTCCAAGCATCTTGAGTGCTCGCGCTTTAGGGTATACCGGAGCTATACCCACTCCTCCACCGACACAGACCACATGACCAAAGTTTTTCTCCTCGATTTCACGTCCCAATGGACCAACGAAATCAAGAATATCATCACCCTCCTCCATCTCACCCAGATGCACAGTACTTTTGCCCACTTCCTGGAATATAATTGTCACGGTACCTGCATCAGGATCAAAATCAGCTATGGTAAGAGGTATTCGCTCTCCTTGTTCATGAAACCGGACGACTACGAACTGCCCGGGTTTAGCTTTTCTCGCTATTCTCGGAACGTCCACTACCATTAACTTGATCTGGGGAGTCAACACTTCTTTCACCAGAATTTTTGCCACTGCAACTTCCTCCCTTATTCTCTACTGCATATCGCAGATTACATTCTTCCCCCCATCTGTGAACACGTCTTTTTTTTACATCAAGCCAAAATGAATTATACCGAAAATACCAGTAAAAGGAAAATAACAAAATTCTCGGAAAAACAGTTGGATTATGGAAATATCGATGAAGGCACTTTGCGAGAACACCCGAATCCAGGTGTTTCATTTCTCCTGTTGCGTTTTCTTCTCTTGAATACTGAAAGATTCCTCCCAAAACGCATACTCAAAACGACACCCTTGCAGGAAATTTTCGAGGGTTCTTTCATAGTCAACATGTGTGATCCCCGAAGCGAGGGAATCGAGCATATTGATATAATCCCGCACCATGTCTCTATAAGAATCAGCAAGATACGCATCGAGCCACATCTCGTAAATCTTCGGCAGATGCTGAGACATGTGTCTACGTGTGCGTACGGCAATTTCACGGTAGCTTACTATACAGGGGGCCAATGCGGAAAAAAAATCACGCTCATTACCCCTTAAAGCTGTAAGAATCAGATAATTCCCGTATTCACGAGAACATCTTCCAGGGGGATACTGAAGAAAATTCCCCTCTCTTGCTACCTCCTCATGCATTGCCAATTCTCCTTCAAGCGTGCTATGAAGCAACTTCACCGAGAAATAACGGATATCTCTCTTTTCCGTGCGGGCTATCACCATGCCGAGGGCAGCAAGAAGTTCATCCAGGTAGTGATCATCCTGGCTGAGGTAATAATAATATTTTTCCAAAGAAAGATTCCCGCTGATCAAATTGCGCGGGAAAGGATGATCCAGGAGAGTTTTCCATTCATTCCCCGCATCAGTACGCAGTCTGGAAAACAAGCTCATAGTAATACCTCACTCATTGGCAGATGCAGACGATAAAGTGGAAATCAGGTATGCCGGTGAGCAACCTGGGAAGCACCAAAAGAATCAGGCTTGATTTTTGCCACAAAACCCATGCTTTCAATCATACCTACGACTTCCCGAATCATGGTACGAGTAGGACCGTTTGTACCGACATCAACATGAATTTCCACCCGGTAGTTGGAAAGATGATTGCCGGGGAAATTTTCCATTTCCTCAATAAGCGCTTGGGATGTGCGAAGAGAAAATAGGGCTTCCTGGTAAATTTTGTCTCGAATTCCACCCATTTCACGCCTGAAGGTCCGACACCAGAAATACCTTCCTCCACTTCCTACCCTGTGCACAATCAGAGCAGTCACAAAAACCTGCACCGGAGAACGGACCTTCCCTTCTTTCGAATCTGTACCGATAATGACTCGGTAATGAGCGTTCGGCTCATCATGAATAAAATCGAACATTGAGACCACGACATCCCTGAAATCGAGCCTTCCTTGTGTAGGACTGAAAAAAACCCTATTCTGCTGCATTTCCTCCCTCTCCGTTCATCCAAGTTCCTTAATTTTCTCTATTGTAACACTTTTAGTGTTTATACCAAATATGCAAGGGGGTGGCATTTTGCTTCTCCTCCATCTATCATTAGAAAGTCCTGGACAAGCTCCCGAAGTTTTTTCCAATATGTGCAACAATAGTGCTTCAGTTGTTTTTTCCCGAGCTTTTCTTTTATACTATGTGAGGTGTTGCATATGCATCAGGAAATAGAACTAAAGTTCAAAAAAATATCCAGCCAAGCAATACTTCCTCGCTTTGCATACCAGGAGGATGCGTGTTTTGACCTTTTCAGTCCGGAAGAAGCCGTTATTCCGATTGGGGGAAGTACAATCATTGATCTCGGTCTTTCTTCAGAAATCCCCACCGGCTATGAAGTTATGCTGAGACCTCGAAGCGGGATGGGAATACGCAATGGCATTATAATCCACTTAGGAACGATTGACTCAGGCTACCGAGGTAACTGGCTTGTCCGGCTGTTCAACTTGGGAAATGTGGAATATCGTATCCAAAGAGGTGATCGTATCTGTCAGGGCGCTCTCAGACAGGTGCCCCGGGTACGTATCGTGGAAACAGACACATTGTCCCCTTCTTCAAGGGGATCTGGCGGCTTGGGATCAACAGGAAGATGATATTCCATACTGATACAAGGAGCAGTCGATGAATACCCTTCATATTCTCACCCAGGAACAGGTAATCGCATATTTTTCAATGGAAATCGCACTATTTGAGGATATTCCCACCTACAGCGGGGGCCTCGGTGTGCTGGCGGGTGATACCGTACGCTCCGCTGCCGATCTCTCAATACCGTTTGTCGCGGTGACCCTGCTGAGCCGTAAAGGCTATTTTCGACAGGAATTTTCACCATCTGGAGAACAAGTGGAAAAAAATGCGGCTTGGGAAGTAGAAAAATTTCTCAAACCGCTTTCCCCCCGGATTTCCGTATACATATCCGGCAAAAAAGTTCTGGTGAGGTCCTGGTATTATCTTTGGAAGAGTATCACCGGTGGAGTGGTACCTATCGTTTTTCTTGATACAGACATTCCAGAAAACGATCCTGAAGAACGATCCATCACTGATTATTTATACGGCGGTGACCGTGAATACCGTTTAAAACAGGAAATAGTGCTGGGCATCGGTGGAGCAAGAATGCTGGAGGTCTTAGGTTTGCGTGTACGTAAATACCATATCAATGAAGGACATGCGGCTTTTCTCACTCTCGAGCTGCTCCGCAAATTCAAGAGACCACTGGAAGAAGTTTGGGACGAAAAAAAGATGTGGGACACGCAAGCCGTAAAGAATTTATGCGTGTTCACCACTCATACGCCTGTGGAAGCCGGTCACGATAAGTTTTCCCATGACCTGGTCAAGCGTATTCTTAAAGAATTCGTACCCTTTTCTCTCCTCCAGGAGCTTGGTGGAAACGAGTATTTGAACATGACGCGCTTAGCCCTCAATCTCTCTGGTTATGTCAACGGTGTTGCAAAAAGACACAGTGAGGTTTCCCGCACCATGTTCCCCGGATACGCTATTCAGGCGGTAACAAACGGTGTGCACAGCTTCACCTGGACATCCCAGTCTTTCCGCAATCTCTATGACCGTCACATCCCGGGATGGGCCCATGAAACGGAACTCTTGACCAGAGTGAATGCCATACCGGATGAGGCACTATGGGAAGCCCATCAACGGGAAAAACGCTCGCTTTTTGCAATGGTTTTTGAGAAAACCGGGGTAGAAATGTCAGAAGATGTTCTCACCATAGGCTTTGCCCGCCGTATGACTGCCTACAAACGGCCACATCTTCTATTAACGGACATTGAACGCCTGCAAAAAGTAACCCGCAAGGGAAGCCTCCAAATATTGTATGGTGGAAAAGCCCACCCGCAGAATCAGGAGGGTAAACGACTGATCCAGGAAATACAGAACCATGCCCAAGCTTTGCGCGGTGAAATCCGTATTGCCTATATACCTGATTATTCTTTCAACATTGCGCATCAATTGGTAGCTGGAGTAGATGTATGGTTAAATACACCCCAAATCCCCATGGAAGCTTCAGGAACAAGCGGGATGAAGGCAGCACATAATGGGGTTCTCAATTTCAGTGTACTGGATGGTTGGTGGCTTGAGGGTTGCATGGAGGGTTTTACCGGATGGTCTATTGGTCCTTCGCC
>SKXZ01000072.1 GCA_007128145.1 Candidatus Nitricultor lacus
GTCCAATCAGGGTAGTGGTTGATTCGTATCAATTGTATCAACATATTCTTTGGTCGAGCATAGGAGCTACCGTGTTTCGTGTTATTGCCGGTTTCTTCCTTGGTTCAATCATAGGTATATTTGTGGCAATACTGATGAGCTGGAATAAAGACCTTCTGGCATTTTGGGAACCTATAGTTGAGATTCTACGCCCTATCCCCGTTCTTGCCCTTATCCCGCTTTTTATTCTTTGGTTTGGACTTGGAGAAACTGGAAAAATATTGCTCATAGCAACAGGGTCATTTGTTATTCTGGTTGTTAATACAAGGGAAGCCATCAGAAATGTGCGCCCGGTCTATATTCAAGCAGCGAGAACTTTAGGAGCAAGCCAAAAAAAACAAATATTTAAAACTATTATTTTAAAAGCTATAACGCCGGAAATTATTGGTGGTATACGGGTAGCAGCAGCTGCTTCTTTTGGGTTGGCTGCAGCAGCTGAATTTCTTGGTGCTCAGCAGGGAATTGGTTATATAATTATACAGGCCAGAAGATTTCTCTATACCCATGGAGTAATTTTTGGGATTATGTTATTCAGCTTACTTTCTTGGGGAGCAGACACAATAATACGGAAAATAGACGCACATATAAACCGGTGGACTCAACGTCATTTAACGTAAAATTTAATTCTCAAAACGGATAAGATAGGTAGAGTGATATGGATAAAAACAACCAATTATATACAATTGTAGAAAACCCTCATTATAAAGTCCTTTTTGAGCGTTTATCGAGCAATCCCTTGATTACCACCAAAGCTGATACTTTTTATGAAGATTCGGTGACGACCGCAGATCTCCTTGATTATAAAGGGAAAAAGTTAGTTTTTTTTGCCGGCTTGTCCAGTGGTCACGAAAGGATAGGTTTGGCAAAGTTTGATAGGGAAGATTTCCTGAACGCCGATTGGCATAAGGTTTCTTCAAAGTTAGTCGTTGATGAAGATCTCGGGATTCAACATCAGATTGACCATGTAGCAGATCCTGCGGCTGTTGAGGTTAACCAAAATATTTATTTATACTACAGTGCGTTATCAAAGAATGGAGATACGATTTGTTTATCTCAATCAAAAGATGGGGATCATTTCACAAACTACGAGGCAAATCCAATCCTGCCTGGTCGAGCTCCAGAGGTTATGTATTACAATAAAATATTTTACCTGTTTTATGTATTACCAACAAGTAACGAAGGATACAATATATATTTAGCGACATCAAAAGATGGATATACATATAATATCAACAAAATTCCAGTACTTTTACCAACAAAAGGATCATGGGATAGCCAAACAGTAACTACACCAAGAATTATTGTGGTAAACGATTATTTCTTCATGCTTTATGCAGGAGACAACGAAACAAAGGATGATCCAAAACACTTCGGTTTGGCATATTCTGCAGACCTTATGAACTGGGTTAAATATGATGCAAATCCAGTTTTCAGCAGGGGAAGCAAATCTTCATGGGATGATCGGGCCATATGGTTTGGAACTCCATTTTCTTACAAAGATCAGGTATATCTTGTTTATGAAGGTTCCAGCATTGCTCAACCTGAAAAATCAGAGATAGGATTAGCCATTCTTAGGGTGAAAGATACTGCTGTCCAAAATAATCCATAATCCAATATACCCTTCCCTCAACCACGCCCTTTTGGATGGATTCTAACAGTCATTTGAAAACCAGGTTCATTCATGACGCGTAGGCATTCGAATAATTTAAGCGCGTGGCAACGTTTGCCTTTAGGCAGGTGGTCAAGCTCCCACAGATTGTACGCAGGGAATGAGCCTGGTCCAGCTGACAAAAGAGCATGGCTACAAACTGTTCCCAGGAAGATAATCCCTGCGTTCTCCAATCCGATCCGGTGTCACTAAACGACCTGCATAAATCATTTTTGTTGAAATCTCTCGCATCTGGCCGAACATCTTGCTACACTTATTCATGGGAGGGCTCCTTCTGGGTTCTTTGGATTGTTTTGAGCTAAACACCAATGTACCCGATGGAGGTCTTCCTTTCAATGTATTTATTTTTCGGTTACAGTTGTTTTGGACAAGAGTGATTAGAGCCGGAAATTGATAGAATGGGAGTAATGCAAAGTATTCGGAATTTAAAGAGCTTAGGAATCTGATATTGCTATTTTTTCCCGTTTTCTTGCAAAATGATGGCAATAGGTTAACACAAAACCCAATACAAAACATGGAGGGATAGAGATGACATCAAGAGAAAGAGTACTGAACGCCATCCAACACAAGGAAGGTCCGCTCCCCATTGATTTCGGCGGGCTTCATACCTCGCTCCACGCCAAAGCCTATGCAGGAGTTCTTGAAAGTCTCGGCATGCCCTCGGAAAAGCCTGAGATACAAGACTGGTTTCAAATGATCGTTTTCCCGCACAAAAAGCTCCTGGAGCACTTTGGCGCTGACTGCCTGCCGGTGTATGCGAACCCGGGCGGGAATTGGAAAATGCAGATAGAAGAGGACGAGCACAATGAGTACTTTGTCAATGAGTGGGGTATTAAGCTTCGAAAGCCGAAGGACGGTTATTTCTTTGACCTCTATGATAATCCCCTCAAACGTGCCCAGACACTGGATGATGTGAAGCGCTACGAGTGGCCGGACCCCGAAGACCCGGCCCGTATTGCGGGGCTGCGGGAGAAGGTGCAAAACTTGCGTGAATCCACAGACAAAGCCCTGGTCCTTTTCAATTCAATCGGCGGCTCGCATGAACACTCATACTTTCTCCGGGGGCTCGATGAACTGCTGATGGATCTCGCGGCCAATCCTGATATAGCCGACTACCTGGCCGCCAAGACAGCGGATTGGGAAGCGGCTTTTTTCGCTTTCGTCCTCAGGGAAATCGGTGATTTCATCGATATCGTGCAGGTGGGGGATGACCTGGGCACCACCAGGGGATTGCTCTTTTCCCGGGAAATGTACCTCAAATATTACAAAATGCGCGAAAAGAAAATTATCGATGCCATCAAGAGCGCATCAGGCGCCCACATATATTTTCACTGCTGCGGAGGAGTGCGGGAAATCATCCCGGATCTCATCGATATCGGGGTTGAAATATTGAACCCCGTCCAGATTCATGCCCATGGAATGGAAGCCAAGGGCTTGAAGAGGGATTTCGGTAAGGATCTCACTTTCTGGGGTGGGGGGTGTAATCCCGGAGTCCTCACAACAAAAAAAAAAAAAA
>SKXZ01000098.1 GCA_007128145.1 Candidatus Nitricultor lacus
CCTCATTGAGCGCATGAGTATCGCCCGCAATTTTTTTCTGGGTAAAGAACCAACAAAAAAACTTGGACCCATAACGGTCCTGGATATGAAAAAAATGAATGAAGACTGTAAAGCCGCGGTGAGAAACATCGGGGTGAAAGTACGCTCTCCCGAGGAATTTGTCTCCATTCTCTCCGGGGGTGAACGCCAGGCTATCGCCATCGGCCGGGCGGTCTATTTCGGGGCCAAAATTTTAATCCTGGATGAACCCCTGCGCAACCTCTCGGTGCGGGAACAGCGCACGGTGCTTGACCATATCCGGGAAGCCAAGGCGCAGGGATCTTCAGTCATCTTCATCACCCATAACGTTCATCATGCCTGCCCGGTGGCAGACCGCATCGTTTTGCTCGACAACGGAGTAAAAATAGGGGAAATCACAGCCGGGGAGAAAACACCGGAAGAAATCGCCGAATGCATTGCTACCGGCACCATGGCCTGAAAAGGGGGGAAACATATGGAAAGAACCACCACCGCGATTATCGGAACGGGGAGAATCGGCCGTATCCACGCAAGGACCCTTGCGTGGTTGATTCCCGGAGCGGAACTGGCCGCCCTTTCCGATGTATCTGAAGATGCGCTTCATGAAACAGCACGCGAAGTGGGAGTGAAGAAGACCGAGACCGATCACCGGCGGGTACTGGATGATCCCACCATACAAGCGGTGGTCATATGCTCTCCCACTCCCACTCATGCTCCGCTGATCATAGAAGCTGCCCAGGCGGGTAAACACATTTTCTGTGAAAAACCGATTGCCCTTGATCTCCCCATGATCGACCAGGCGTTGGATGCTGTGAAAAGAGCGGGAGTAAAACTCATGCTGGGGTTCAACCGCCGCTTCGACTCCGGTTTCCGCAAAGCCCGGGAGCTCGTCGCAGCAGGGGAAATTGGGGTACCGCATATCTTGCGCATTACCAGTCGTGACCCCGAACCGCCGCCCACCTCCTACCTGCGGGAGAGCGGTGGTATCTTCCTGGACATGATGATTCATGATTTCGACATGGCCCGCTTTCTGCTGGGAGCTGAACCTGCAGAGATCCTTGCCACGGGATCCTGCCTGGTGAATCCCCAGATCGCTGAATTAGGTGATGTTGATACCGCCCTGGTGATGCTGCGTTTTCCAAACGGAGCACTGGGTACCATAGATAACAGCCGCCGATCGGTTTACGGCTATGATCAGCGAGTGGAAGTTTTCGGTTCTGAGGGACAGGTCACGGTCGAAAACCGTGTACCGAATGAAGCTGTACACTGGGGCCCGGACGGCTTGCGGGGAGAAAAGCCCCTGTATTTTTTCCTGGAACGGTATCGTGAAGCCTACATCGCCGAGATGGAGACCTTCATCTCGTGCGTTCTCCGGGATACCGAACCACCGGTTGGGGGAGAAGATGGGAAAAAAGCGGCGGTCCTCGGGCACTCGGCCCGTCAATCCCTTATCGTAAAAAATTTTGTTACAATACCTTCATAAGGAGGTGGGCAAAAAGCGTTGGAATCCCATGTATTCTCTCTGGTAAAAAAAGCGGCGATGGAGCTTTCAATCGAGCTGCGCTGGATCCAGCATTCCTACTCTATAGCGGAACTTTCAATCGAGCTGTTCCCGGTAAAAGGGGAATCGGGCATGTTCCTGGGGGTTCGCTCATCCAAGCGCGTCCATCCTTTCAAAGACCCGCTACAACCTGATTTTCTTCCCTGTGGTGAAGGATATCTCACCCTGTACCCATTCTCTTTCGAAAATTATCGTGAGCTTTCCCGACATCTCACCTGGCTTATACCCGTTTCTGCCGGGGTACGCAGTTCCTTCGGTTTGGGTGACAGGCTGGGTCTTGTTTCAGCAGCGCATTTGGATGCGGCCGTATCACGCGGGGTTTTTCCCGTACTCGCCCAGCAATCTCCCCGTGAGCTGGAAAAAACCGGCCGTACCTTCAAAGATGTGCTCCTCAGTGCGGCATGGGGAATGTTGGAGCGGGGGAAGCGTGTACCATTTGGTGCGGACGCTGACCACATTACCAATGAAGAGCGCCTCAGTGAAGCCTTGGAGGCTGGTTTCTCCTTTTTTACTCTCGATGTGAGCAAAGAAGCGCAATTTGCCTACCTCTCCATGGAAGAGGATGAGCTTTCTCGCCGTTACGACGCTCTTCCACTTGATGAAAAGTCGTTGTACCGACGCTATCTTGACCGGACATATACTCTAACCCAGGGCGTGCGCTTCGAGTTCCGCGAGGAGACACTCTGGCCCCTGGTACTCGCCTACCGTGGTGTTTTTGATTTTGTGAAGCAAATGGACGGCCTCATCAATTCCTCCTGTTCTGCGAGAGACCTTGAAATTTCTATTGACGAGGGAGACGCCCTCACCACACCAGCCACGCATTTCCTGGTGGCCGAGGAGCTGCACCGCAGGGGAGTGGATTTTCAGAGCCTTGCGGTACGCTACCCGGGCGCTTTTGAAAAAGGGGTGGACTTTCGGGGTGACATAGATGACTTTACCCGTGCCCTGCATGAACATTCCGTGATACAGAAAGAAATTGGCGGATACCGGTTGAGCCTGCATTCCGGAAGCGACAAGTTCGCAGTCTATAATACGTGGGGTGAGGTAACCGGCGGTATTTCCCATGTCAAGACAAGCGGAACAAGCTGGCTGAAGGCACTGGAAACGGTGGCGCTTCATGAGAGTGCGCTCTTCCGCAGCATGTACCAACTGAGCCTTGCAGAGCTTGACGAAAACCGCAAAGCGTATACAATTGCCGCTACGGCGGAAGAAGTTCCGCAAAACCTCGACCACCTGGAAGACAGTGATCTCATCACCTTATTCACGCGTGATCCTGTTCGGCAAATACTGCATATTTCCTACGGCTCGATACTGCGCGAATTCAAAAACGAATTGTACAGCGTGCTGTTCCACCGCGAAGCGGAACACTACCGGTTGGTCCGCGAGCATATCGATCGCCATGTGGATTCTATTTTCCCTGAATAATAATAAAAGAAGGGAGGCATCATGGGATATATTGAAGAATTATTCTCAATGCGTGGTAAAGTAGCACTTTTCACCGGGGGAGCCGGTGTTCTTGCTTCAACCATCGCGCTTGGTCTTGCTCGTGCAGGGATGAAAATCGCGCTTACGGATATCACACCGACTGATA
>SKXZ01000165.1 GCA_007128145.1 Candidatus Nitricultor lacus
AACATCACAAACACAAAAGAAGGATGACAAGGGTTTTAAAAATATTGAGGGGTATAAGTCAAAGGGAAAAAGTTTCTGGGATATGATCAGCAGAAAAAAGAAAAAATAAAAAAAATAATTTCATGACAGCATAGTATTGTTTTAAAGAACTTGAGAAGGAGAGTGTGGATGCGCGAGAAAGGACGATGTTTTTCTGCCATAATGGTGCAATGTGCGAATTCTTTTTTTAATGAAATTTTTAGAAAGGTCAATTTCCCCGTCATTTTCTTCTGTGTGTTTTATTCCATACTTTCTTTAAATGCGGATGCATCAATAGCAAACCCATCCTCAACGCATCAGGAAAAACAATTTTTTACCACATATATGAATGCAGAGAGACCGCCATACCTGGGGGTGATTTCTATTGAACCCGTACAGGGGATAGGCCTTGAATCCATAGCTTCACTGAAGGTTGTTTCCATCGAGCCAGCTGAAACCAAAGCACAGGTAATGTATCGGCGTTTGGATGCCTTCAGTGTCCTTTCTGTTGATCCAGTTGCCACGAAGTCACACCCTGTAAGAGAGCATCCGCCAGTTTCTGTTATGCTTCCTCTACAGGACCCTGAAACCTTTTTTCATGTTGTTTCTATTCTTCCAATCATATCCATAGAATCGGTAGACGTACCCGAAGCTTTGGATCAAGAGCTTCCGGAAAAAGACCTCGAGGTGGTAATTATTGAAGCAGCCGATAGAGAGATTGTACCGTTGTTTTCCCCGGAACCGGAAGCTACGCCGAAACCAACGCCTCCACCGCTTCCACCAATTCCAAGTCCAACCCCAGAAACAACCCAAGAAACAACTCCAAGCTCCACACCAACGCCCACACCGGAACCCACACCAACACCAACTCCAGAAATGGAGCCGCTTCCTGATCCCGTGCTTCTGCTGGAACCGGAAGATCTTTCCGAGGTCGAGACCGGGGAACCCATACAGTTAACCGTGACCCTTCTCAACCAACCGATTGCAGTATCAAATATCAGGTATGTGTGGAGTTTCGCAGAAGGTACTGATCCAGTGAACACCGATGAGCGAACCATATCCCACACCTTCCAGCGGAGTGGGGAGTTCGAAATCACCGCTAAGGCGTTTGATCAGGACACCGGCGAAATGATCGCCATGGTAAGAATCCCCACCCAGGCTGTTACACCCGGACCGACGCTTTCCACCCACCGGGAGAACTATCCAAACGGGCAGCCCAGGCTTCAATATACCTATTATGTCAGAGCATCAGGTGAACGGATCAAACACGGTACGGTAACTTCATGGTATGAAAACGGCCTGAAACGGTCGGAAGGCCCCTACCAGGACGGTAAACGGCAGGGAGTGTGGACTTCCTGGTACGATAACGGCTCAATCGGCCAGAGCGGACCATACCTCAACGATGTGCGTCATGGTACGTGGACAGTTTATTACCGAAACGGTCGCAAGGAATCGGAAGGCCTTTACCGGAATGGTAAGCGGGAGGGGACCTGGGTAAAATGGCATGAAGACGGCCGGAAGCACGCCGAGATGGATTACCAGGGTGACACCATTGTCGCATACCGTGAAATTCGTTAAACACGCTTCGATGAAACGATAAAAAGGCAATGGCATGGAGAGTATTATCCATTTTCTGGAAACTGGAAAATGGGAACATAGTTTACAGAAAGGTTTTTTTGCTCCAACAATTTTTTAAGGGGGAGGCACCAACTCAATGATTGTGTTGTCTGCATCAAAGATCTCTATCAGCTTTATCGTGTTTTTTTACGTTTGTGTTTTTGTATCTACGGGTACCGCTGGTGCACAAATAGCATCAACCGAGTTCCCCGTCATTTTTGAGGGGGATTTTCCTCTCAACGAGACCGTGAGCGGTGAAATGGGCTCGGAAAATGTCTCAGACTTTTACCGTCTCCGTATTCCGGAAAGCGGTTTGCTGACTCTTACTATGAAAGGCCCGATTCGCACGCGGGGCCGGCTTATCCTCTATGATATAAATGGAAAAACTGAAATAGACAAAATTCGCTTGGAAGGCCGTGATCCTGGGATAATTACAGCAGGCTTATTGCCGGGAGACTATTTCGTCGAAATCGAGCGCACCGATGAAGAATGGAGTTACCAGTTGGAAATCGATTTTGTCGATGAGCCGGCTTCCGACCCTGAGCCCAATAACAGCTGGTTTGACGCCTCGGCGCTCACACTGGGACAGACCACATCCGGCCACCTTGGTTACAGGCGGGATGGATGGATTGACAGAGTTGATTGGTGGACGTTCACCGTTGAGGACGATGGGATTGTTACCGTGCGCCTTGAACCCGTCCGGGAAGAAGCGCGAGGGGAGCTTTGTCTCCTCGACGACGATGGGGCACAGGAACTTACCAAGCTTTCGATAGAGGGGACCGATCCGCACACTATCAGTTTCCCGGTCTCTCCCGGTACCTTTTTTCTCAGGCTTGATACAGCCGATGCAGAGTGGGGATACTCTGTATATCCTGAGTTCACCCCCGCCCCTCTTGTGTCAATTGCCCGGGGACACCATCACTGGACAAGTGCTGTTTCCCTTGCTCCTGGGGAAGAAATCACAGGACGCCTGGGATTCACCGCAAGCGGTTACCTGGCTACTGAAGACTGGTACCGGGTGCAGGCAGACCGGGACGGTGTCTTCAGGGTGAACCTGTTCCTCGAGAGGCTCCCCGGGGAGACGGCCGGCCAGGGCGTGCTCCGGTTGTTCAGCCCTGACTGGTCTCAAGAGGTGAACGATTCCTTCAACCTGGCAGAAGGAAAGACCACGGCTTCGGTTGAACTCGATCCCTTCCCGCTTGGTGAGTATTTCGTGAATGTGGAGCGGACGGAAGGTGCCTGGGCCTATACGTTGGAGACCGAACTGTCTCCCCAAGAGCTACCCGAAGAGCCTTTTCACCTGGCCCGGGCAGTCCTGCTCAACGGGAGTGACCAGGGTTCCATCGACGACTACAACCACACTGACTGGTGGACGGTCACCACCGATCAGAACGGCATATTGACCGTGAGCGTAGAGGCCGACGGGGAAATGAGAAGCGACTTCCGCCTGTATGACACCAACGGAACCCGCCAGTTGGCCAATCAGTACATAGGGTCGACTACCTCAGGAGAGCTTTCCTATCCTCTCCAGCC
>SKXZ01000192.1 GCA_007128145.1 Candidatus Nitricultor lacus
AAGGTACAAATTGTGTCCAAGTTCCAATGAAGCATCTTTGCCGCAATCAAAGCGTCGGACCACTTGATATTTTTATCAATATGATGTTCGCGTCAATAGCCCAATTCTTTTGCTCGTTCATCAGCCATTTTCTCTTTGAGGGTAGAGACGTCTACGGGGTTATTTTTTTTTGTATATAAAGATTCTGAATACTGATTTTCTTGTCCTGGTGTTCTTGCTGGAAGAAGGAGCAGCTCTGTAAATAGATTGGGTGCATCACCGGAAAAATTTATTGACAAAATAAATGTATACAGTATACTGTATACATTATGAAGGGACCTGACCCTCTTACCAAGACGACCTTGGTTGAGCAGGCGTATCAGCGCATACGGGCCATGATCATCGAGGGAGAGCTTGAACCGGGACAACCCCTGGTCCAGGATGAGCTGGCTCGTAAACTTGGTATTAGCAGGACCCCCGTGATGCACGCCATCCGTGAGCTTGAGAACGACGGACTGGCTTCCCGCAATAACACTCACCGCGTCTATGTGCGCGAACTGACTCTTGATGACATGATTGCCATTTGGGAAATCCGTGAAGCCCTGGAAACCCTTGCATGTAAGTATGTCACTCCCGTTATAACCGAGAGCCAGATCGACGATATACAAAGGGGTTTTGAGCAGGCCGTGAAAGCTCCAGACCAAGAACATGAATACCGGCATATGGACAATATCTTTCACATGTCGATTGCGGAACTGTGTCCACGGCGTGACCTGCGGGATATCCTGGTGCGTTCCGGTTTCATGGGGAGAGGGCTCTTAAAGGGGTTGTTGAGGCCGCCAATGGAAACTTTACCCGAACATCTGGCTATCCTGGAAGGCTTACGTGAACGCGATCCGGAAAAAGCCACGCGGGCCATGGGGTTTCATTTACGTATGTCGCTTGAGCACCTCAAAAAACAGAAACAGGGAGGATAAGAATATGGGCTTTCGTTACGCGATTATCAGCGGGTTTTTAGGACAATTGAAAGACCGTTTCAAGTTTTACCAGGATGCGCGGGATCAGGAGGAAAAGTTTGCCGTGGCCTCCCGCATTGAAGGAGCGGAGGGACTCGAACTCGTTTACCCCTATGAGTTTTCAGACCTCACGCGCACCAGGGAACTCCTGGAAAAATACAGCTTGAAAACAGCCGCTGTCAATGTCGATATCAAGGGCGAGGCACACTGGAACAGGCGCTCTCTCAGTGCTGAGTCAGGTGAGACACGCCGCAAGGCGGTGGAGTACATTTCACGGGGAGCGGAGCTATCGCGTGAACTGGGAGCACATCTTGTGACAGTATGTCCCCTGCAGGACGGCTATGACTATCACTTCGAGATGGATTATGCACGAGGGTGGAAGTATTTCATCGACGGTATCCGGGAAGTGGCTTCCGCATATCCTGATGTGCGTATCAGCCTCGAGTACAAGGGAGCAGAGCCCCTGGCCCAGTATCTTTTGGGAAACGTACACAGTGCGCTCTTTACCTGTCTTAAAGTCAATCTTCCCAATGTGGGGGTGACGCTAGATACAGGACACGCGCTTTTCGCCAAGGAAAACCCCGCCGAATCTTTGGTGCTTTTACAGGAAGAAGGCCGCTTATTCCATGTGCACATCAATGACAACGACGGCAACTGGGATTGGGACCTGATTTCCGGGGGACGTAACATTTTAGCCTATCTTGAGTTCTTGTATTATCTCCAGCGTTCTGACTTTGACGGCTGGATCGCCCTCGATGTTACTCCGAAAAACCGTGACACGGCAGAGGTTTTAGGTACCAGTATCGCCCTGTCGAAGATATTGGAGAAAAAAGCGGCCGAGCTTGACGGGGAACTCCTGGCAAAGAATATCCAGGATGACGTTCCTCACCATACGCTGCGCTATCTCTACCAAAAGCTTTTTTGAGTGACTCAACCAGCCGTAATAGGGCGGCACCAAGAATATGTGGGGCGTTGAAACATAAGAAAGAAGAGAGCGGTAAGATGGGTTCAATTCCGTGAGTTGTACCTCATGAGTTGGCAGTACTTCCACGACTCACGACGTACATCTTGCGACTCACTGAATTGAGAGGGGAGGAAGAATTGGTGGACACCATAGTCAGTGTAGGAGCAAACCTCTACCGGGGATATGATGTAACGACGGTATTTGAAAGCCTCTCACGCTTGGGAGTTAAGTATGTGGACCTTGATTTTATCAAGCCGCCTGCAACCTTCACCGGAAGTGGATATCTCGCCCATGTGAGTGAGGAAGATCTCCCGCGTACCGGAGAGTTCAGGCGTAAATTGTCCGATCATGGTTTGAAGGCTGTAACCTTCAGCGGCCATATGTACCTAAACACTCCTCAAGAGACGGAACTTTTCCTGAAGAAAATGCGTTTTGCCTCTGAAATCGGTGCTTCGGTTATCTCCACCAACCAGGGGCCACGGGCGAAGGCCGATGATTTTTACCGCCAGATGGAAAGTATTGTCGCTGAAGCGGAAAAACTGGATATCACGGTGGGTCTGGAAACGGCCATGCCACGGGATGTGGTTGAAAAAGGAACTGACGCCAAAGGGGTAACAGAACGTATCGGTTCTCCTCATGTCGGTATCACTTATGACACTGGAAATATCTTCTATTCTCAGCGGGGTGAGATCGACTACCTGGAAGACTTCGCAGCCTGCCTGCCTTATCTCTCTAACCTCCACTTTAAAGACGCCTGCCTTGAGGACGGAGAACTGCGTTACTGTGCGGTGGGCACGGGGAAGGTGGATTTTGCAGGCATCTGCCGCCTGATGAGGGAAAAGGATATTAATCTTCCGGTAACTATCGAGATACCCTACTTTTTCCGCAGCCGGAACTGGTCGAAAATCGAGACCCTGGAAGAAAAACTGCCGGTGGAAGGGGTAGAAGAAATAATCCGCACCTCGATGTCCTTCATCACAGAGCACCTGGGTTGAGAAGGAGGAAAGGGGGAAGGTCATGAAAATCAAGCGTATTTGGGATGAAGACGGTGTGAGCGTTCCCCACCCTTTTTGCAGGGAAGTGCGGATGGTATTCGGACCGGACAGGGAGGAGGTGAAAGACTGTAATCTTATCTGCGCGCTTATCCCCCCGGGAAGCTCCACTGACCAGCGAGATCGTGACCGCACGGAACTTCTTTACATCGTAGAGGGAAAGGGCGAGTTTTTCTGTAACGGGGAAACCTATCCGCTCACTTCAGACAGCTGTGTGTACGTGGAAGCGGGAGACGTGATCCAGATCCGTAACAACGGGAAGGAAACACTGAAGCTGATCTCGGTATACCTTGAACCCTTCCGGGCCGAGGATCTGTACCGGAGATTATTGGAAAGCGCCAGAAATGAAGCATCAATATCGTAGCATTGCCGCAGAATTTGTCACACTGACAGGGTTTTCCTGTTTCCTTTTCATGCCTCATGTAGGTGCTGTAAGCACGAGTAACATCATGAAAAAGGAGGAACAGAAAATGTCAAAACGGCTCAGTATTGTGTTGGCGGTTGCTGTGTTGTTGGCGGTATTTGTATCGGGACCGGCGTTTGCTGACTGGCCCACCCGTCCGATCAACATCATTGTCTATTCTTCGGCAGGTGGATCCACCGACCTCAGTAACCGGGCTATAGCGGAAGCTATCAAACCGTATCTCGGAGTGGATGTGGTGGTTTCCAATATGCCCGGTGCCATGGGCGCGACGGCCACCGCCTACGTGTGGGAAGCCCCACATGACGGGTATTTGTGGTATGGGACTTCGGAAGGTTTCCTCGGTCTTGCGTGCCAGGGAATGCATCATACCACGGTGGATGACTGGGAGTTTTTTATGATCGGTGGAACTCCAGGCGTGGTATCGGTGCGGCCTGATTCACCATACGAAACTTTCCAGGATGTTCTGGATGATGTTGCCGCACGTCCGGGTGACGTAACTATAGCGACTTCCATCCCCGGGTGTATCTGGCACATTCAGTACCTGACGCTTGAACGCTATGGTGGATATGAGCTTGCGTACATTCCTTATGCGGGAAGTCACCCTTCCATCGTAGCGGCACTTGCCGGGGAGATTGACGTGGTCTGGACAGGTGTTGGAGAACAATCTGAGTTTTTACGGGCCGGCGAACTTCGCCCGCTCGCTATGTACGATACCGTTCCTCACAAATTTGCCGGTGTCACCATTCCGCCAATTACCGACTATGTTCCTGAACTCGAGCAAGTAATGCCGCTTATCCAGTTCGTAGGATTTGCTCTGCCGGCGGATACACCACCTGAAATCCTAGATACAATAGCCGAAGCCTTCGAACAAGCCATGCAGGAAGAACCGGTGGAACAATTTGCTGATACCGTAGCTTCAAATCTCTATGGGTATATGGGTGATGAAGCGAAGGAACTTGCGTATAACCAGCAAGAGATATTTGCCTGGCTCTTGTGGGAGCAGGGTATAGGTACTGTATCCCCGGAGGAGTTTGGGATTGCAAACCCCTTCGAGGACTAAAAAGTAATTGAACGGGGGGAAGCTCCATGGAGGAGAAAGAAAGAAAAGAACTTCGCCGTAATGACCTGGTTGCTTCGCTCATTCTTCTGGGAGTAGCAGGTGGGATGTTCGCCCAGAGTATACGCATGACTTTCTTTGTGGAGTTACCGGGGGTGAGAAGAGTAGGATGGTTTGTCGCCCCCGGTGTATTCCCCCTTCTCCTTACATCCGGCTTGATTGCCATGGCGATATCCATTTTGATTACCGCTTTGCGGGAGAGCGGGGGGCTGAAGGGTGAGTATCTAAAGTCAGTGCTCACATTTCTGCGCTCCAGTGATTTTCGCATTCTTTTCATGGAGGCCGGCTTGCTGCTTTTATATGTTTTTGCCTTTCTCCGTAACCTGCCTTTTGTGGTTGCTACCGCTCTCTACCTGTTTTTAGCCATGGCTGTGGTAAAAGCGGCACGTTGGTATGTTATGGTCATTATCGCTGTTGTCATTGCCTGGGCGGTTGGGTATCTGTTCGGGACTCTCTTCCGAGTCCCGCTTCCCTGAGGGGGTGCGAAGTGGAGTATTTTTTCTCTACCATCCTGAGCATCGTTACGAACCCTGTCACTTTGGCTATTATGTTCCTGGCCAATATATTGGGTATCATTATCGGTGCGTTACCAGGGCTTACCGCCACCATGGGGATTGCCCTTCTCACAGGTCTCACGTACGGTCTGCCGACCGAGGTGGCACTCGTGGTGTTGATGAGCCTGTATATCGGGGCTATTTACGGAGGATCCATCACGGCGATTTTACTCAATATCCCGGGAACCGGGTCTGCCGCAGCAACCGCTTTAGACGGATATCCGCTTGCCACCCAGGGGAGGGCCGGTTTTGCCATCGGAATTACCCGCATGGCTTCTTTTTTCGGGACTCTCTTCGGCTTGGTAATGCTCATGACTATCGCTCCTCAACTAGCCCGTATCGCGCTCTTGTTCACTTCGGCTGAATTCGCTTTACTGGGATTGTTCGGTGTCCTTATTTCGGGGTTTGTGGCAGGTGAAGATTTAAAAGTCAAAGGATGGGTATCCGGTTTCCTGGGCATGCTCCTATCAACCATCGGTATTGATGAACTGCATGGTTTTATGCGCTTTACCTTTGGAAGCCCTCTTCTCATGATCGGGATATCATTCGTTCCGGCCATGATCGGGGTGATCAGCATTCCCCAGGTGCTCGACAGTATGAAACTCACCCTCCCTCCCCGTTTGAAAACAACCGACAGTATGTTTCCCAAGTGGTCGCAGTTCCTCCGCCAGCTTCCCAATTCCTTGCGATCCGGTATCATAGGTACCGGGGTGGGCATTATCCCGGGGGTGGGGGAAGACATTGGTTCCTGGATGTCCTATTTCGCCGCACGTGGGATGAGTAAGAAAAAAGAAACTTTTGGCAAAGGATCGGTGGATGGAGTCGTAGCAGCAGAGACGGGGAACAATGCCGCTATCGGAGGAGCACTGGTACCGCTTCTCACACTGTCGATACCCGGAAGTCCGCCAGCCGCGGTATTGCTGGGAGCGCTTCTTCTTCACGGAGTGCGTCCGGGGCCCATGATCCTGTTTGAATTCCCCGGTTTTGTGCAGGAAATGGGAGGAATTATGTTTGTCGCTTCCATGGTGTTGTTTATTTGCGGGATTTTCGTGGCGCGCTTTTTCATCAAGGTGCTCGATACCCCTCCACGCATTCTCATGCCCATTATCGCCGTACTCTCGGTAATGGGAGCGTACGCCATCAATCTACGGATATTTGATGTTTATGTCATGATCCTTTTGGGTCTCATGTTTTTCCTCCTTTTGAAAATGCATTACCCGGTGGCTCCCTTTGTGCTGGGGATTATCCTGGGGCCCATGATCGATGCAAACCTGCGCCGGACATTCATGGTGCATCGTAGCTTCGTACCCATTCTCACCAGGCCGGTATCGCTGGTTTTACTGGTTACCATTGTTCTCCTCGTGTTGTTTCAGTTCGAAGCCTTCCGAAGGCTGCTGAGACAGCGAAGTAAAGCTTGATAGAAAAATGATACACATTATTTGTATTGCAGCACCCGTAATATGGCTCAAGGTGCGAAAAAAGATATTCATTTTTAGCCAGCGGAAAAATGAATGCATTTCGGTGGATGCATAAAAAAAGTGTTAACGTGCTGTAAGCACGAGTAACATCATAAAAAAAGGAGGAACAGAAAATGTCAAAACGGCTCAGTATTGTGTTGGCAGTTGCTGTGTTATTGGTGATGTTTGTATCGGGATCGGCGTTTGCTGCGACCTATGAGCTTATTTTCCCCGTGAACCAGTCATTGCCCTATAACCTGGCCGGTGCGGAAACTTTCAAAAACTTTGTCGAAGTAGAAAGCGGGGGAGATATTTCCGTGGTGCTCATTCCCTGGGAAACCTTGGGAACCGATCGAGAGGTGGTGGACCAGATCCGGCTCGGCGAGGCCCATGTGCACAGTGCCACTACCGGTGGGCTTGCCGGAGTGACAGAAGACATTCAATGGTACAATATGCCCTTTCTTTTTGAGAACCGCTATGTGGCATGGCTGATCATGCTGGACCCGGAGCATGTGAATTTTGTGAGGGAGAGAATGTTGGAGGGATCCGGCGGCACACTTCGTCTCTTGGGAGCAGCGGAAAATTCCATCCGTATGCTGTATACCAAGCGTGGTCCCATCAGGGTGCCGGAAGATCTCACCGAATATGCCATTAAAATGCGCACCCCCGAGATCCCTCTCTATGTGGAACTGTTCGAGGCGCTGGGGTCGGTATCGGTTCTTACCGTGCCCTCGGCCGAACGTTACACCGCCTTGCAGACAGGGCTTATAGACGGCACGGAAGGCGGTCTTTCTTCCGCTTGGGGAGCGGGACTTTTGGAAGTTACAGATTACGTCACACTCACCGGTCACATGTTTGACTATCACTACTACATTATCAACAACGATATTTACCAGGAAATGCCTCCTGACTACCAGGAAATCATCGACATGGGGGGAGCGCTTGCCGTTTGGGTGCAGAATGTCGAAACTATGCGCGACGGAGATCGGGCACTGGAACTCATGGCTGAAGCAGGAAAAGTGATCTATGCTCCTACACCTGCCGAAACCGCCCAATGGATGGAAATTGGGCAGGAAGTGGGTGAGCGGTTCCTGGGAGAGCTGGTGAGTGATGAATTCAAAGAAGAAACCGCCGCTGCCGTAGCAAGGGCACGGGAAAGAATTACCGCTTTCCGTGGTCTCAATTGATGGAGCAAAAAGAGCAATAAGGAGTGTACACCCCCTCCAGTCTGAAACGGCTGGAGGGGGTGAGATGCCTGGAAAGTGAGTTTCGCTCTTCCTGCATGAAAAAGGATAGGTAAGACAACAAGTACGGCTGCAAAAAGGGAGATGGATCGAAAAAGGAGATGAGATATGTTTGCTGCCTCGTTGTTTCTTTTGCTTTTCGTTTTACTCATCCTTGGAGTTCCTATTTACGGGGCTATAGGGCTTTCCACCCTCCTGCATTACTTTGATACCGGGAGAGAGGCTGTGCTTTTGGTGTTCACACAGCAACTGTTTCGCGGTATCACCGGCTATGCATTGCTTGCGGTACCCATGTTTATCCTGGCCGGGAACATCATGAGCAAAAGCGGTATTACCGACCGCCTTATCGAATTAGCCAAGGCTCTCATCGGGCATTTCACAGGCGGAGTCGCGCAGGTAAATATTCTGGCCAGTGTTTTCTTTGCCAGTATCTCAGGATCTGCTCATGCGGACGTGGCGGCCATCGGATCGGTGCTCATTCCGGCAATGGAAAAGGAGGGGTATAAAAAAGGTTTTGCCGGGGCACTGACCGCAGCATCTGGCATTCTTTCTCCGCTTTTCCCCCCGTCAATTGTCATGGTAGTCTATGGAGCAACCTTCGGGGTATCTATCGGAGCATTGTTCGCCGCCGGTATGGGTGTCGCCCTGCTCCTTGCACTTATCCAAATGGTCATAACGTATCTCCTTGTGCGTAAACTTGACCTTCCACGCCAACCACGCCGGAGCATGAAGGAAATAGGGAGAGCTACCTGGAGAGCGATTCTTCCCCTGGGGATGCCCATCATTATTTTAGGAGGGATCATGGGTGGGTATTTTACGGCGACGGAGGCTTCAGCGGTGGCGGTCTTCTATGCCCTGGTGGTATCTCTCGTTGTATATCGCAACCTGACCCTGAAGGACTTGTATGAAATATTCAGGAAGACCGCTTTTACCAGTGCGGCGATCATCATCCTCATGGGGATGGCGCGAATTTTTTCCTATGTCATCGCCCGCCGTAATATTCCCGACCAAATCATGAACAGCATGCTCGGCTTTTCAGAAAACCCGCAGGTACTTTTATTTATTGTTTTGGCGGTTTTAGTGGTTGCGGGTATGTTCATTGATCGAACCACCAATATTCTTCTTTTCACACCGATTGTGGCTCCTATTTTGGTGAATGTGCTTGGCTTTTCTCCCCTGCATGCGGGTATGTCCATCATCATGGCCCTCGGTATCGGACATCTCACTCCGCCGGTGGGAGGGACCTTGATCACAACCGCACTGGTAGGGAATCTCTCGGTGGAAGAAGTGACTCGATATTCCTGGCCGTATATTCTTTCCTTGTTCATTATCACCTTCATCGTTTTATACGTACCTCAGATTACGGAGACCATTCCCCGTATGCTGGGTTTCGCTTTTTAGGGAGGGCGTGGAATGCACACGATGTCTTGGAGTGAAAAATTCGAGAAGATAACGGGATACGTCGATACGGTGGTACGTTTTGCCCTGGTGGCCAACTTGTCGTTGTTGTTCGCGGTCTTGTTTTTACAGGTACTTTTCCGCTATATCATACCAACTCCCCTTATCTGGGTGGAAGAATTAGCTGTGTATCTTGCTGCTTATCTTGTGATGTGGGGTGCAAGTTCGTGTGTACGCAGCGGGAGCCATATCCGCATCAACATCCTGCTCAAGAAACTCCCCCTTACCGTACGCTACGTGCTCACGGTGATCTACCAGCTTCTTATCATTTATTTCTTGTATTATATGTGTGTCCATGGGTATCGTTTTGCTGCCATGGGGATGCAGGAAAGAACCCCCACCGGAACCTTCGTATTTTTCTGGCCGCGCCTGGCGATTTTCACCGGTGGGTTGCTGATCATCGTGCAAATTACGTACATAATAGTCAAGGAGACCCGCCTGTGGATCGAGAAAAGAAAGGAAGCGCAAGAGGTGAATGGGACAATCAGTCGACGCGAAGGATGAAAGGAGTTCTTATTCAGGGTTTTTTAACCTGTTGGACAGATTTTGTTTTTTTCCATAACTCATCTGTTATTCTCAATCGTCTTCCTCAAAATATTCGCCATACTCGTCCATAAAATCGTTGCTTCTGTCTTTCTCTCTGCCTAAAAACATATCCATAATTGCGCTGCTTGGCATGGTGATCTCCAAAGCTTCCAGGGGCAGGTATCCTTCAACCTTCTTTTTTTTAATCCTGCCCATGGCTATTTGGCAGATTAAATATTCAGTGTATTCTCTGGGAAAATATTGCTGGGCCTTCTTGATATGTGGTATGGAACTTTCATTCTGCTGTCTTACCATACAGTCCAAGAGGTGAAAGAGGTCTACATTACGGTAGGGCCATTCGTATTGTGTGGGGTCAAAAGCTTCGGTAGGCATTTCCTTCATATATTTATCCAACAGATTGTTAAGAAATGCGGCAGACTGATCACATCGAATTTCACCAATTGTGCTGAGGGGGTAATTCGTTTTGGAGATAAACCCATCTTCAACTTCAACCGGGTGTGCAATCCTGAACTCCACCTTTTTGATGACTTCAGGCACACAGGCAGGGCCTATTGCAACCAATGCATTTTTACAATCTTCACCGAAATTTGTGTTTTCCAGGTACATTACCAGAGGTTTGATAGCCCTTTCATCTTGAATGAGGGCAAGCGCCGAGGTGGCATGGGCAAAGCTAGGCTGTTTTTGATGATGTAACACTTCGATTAATGATGGTATGGCACCTTCTCCAAAGGCAACAAGCTCGCGCTCGATTTTTTGCAATTTTTTTTCCTGTTTTGCCTGGGAGTGCCGGTCAAACGGAGAAGAATCATAGGTTTGCAGTTCTTTGATGAGCTGTTCCACCGTTTTTCCTCTATGTGGTTTGCTATTCTTCGCAGACACCATTGAAGCCTCCTTGAACAAACTGTTTTTTTGCCGGTTCATGATGTAAGATTACTGCCTTCCTGCCTCATCGGTTACCGGCTCTCTCACCACATCTTCTTCTTGAAACCGGGGTTTGGTGAGACACAGGCTGAGTGCGGCTCCTGCTACACTGAGGATTCCTGAAAAGAAAAAGCTCCATTCATATCCTCCCGTGAGGTCACGTGCCATACCTCCGAAAAGTGGTCCCAGAACACCCCCTGCTCCCCAGGCAGTGATCAGGATACCGTAATTCACCCCAAAGTTTTTCAGTCCGTAGAAGTCAGCGGTGAAGGCGGGGAAGAGAGAGAGCATTCCTCCAAAGGTGAAGCCTACAAGACTTTTTCCTATTATAAGAGATACTGGTGAAGTAATGAATATGAAAGCAAAAAATACTATTATCTGAATGAGAAACATGATAAAGAGCGTTCTGGAACGACCTAGGTAGTCGGAAATTGAACCCCAGCTGATACGCCCAAGAAAGTTGAACACGGCATAAATCAGAACGAGCACATAAGCGTTCTCCATGGCTGCTTGTTCTTCACCGATTTTGGCCATCTGCCCAATAATGAGAAGACCTGCAAAAGTTCCAAAGAAAAAAAGAGTCCACAGGATATAGAACTGGCTGGTGCGAAGCATTTGGCCATAGTCGATTTCACGCCGGGCAGGAGGGTGGAAATGGTGTATTCGCTGTTTGAGCCGTATCGGTGAGTGCGTGGGCGGAGGGTTGGATATAAAAAAGCTGAGTGAAAGCACGACAATGAAAAAGACTGTTCCCAGGGTGAAAAAAGTGGATGTAAGCCCCAATCGCTCAACCAGGGTACTGGTGAGTGGAGCGATATATACGGGAGCAAGTCCGAAGCCGCTCACTACCAAACCGGTAATATACCCGCGATGATCAGGGTGAAACCATTTCACGGCGGCGGGTGTGGGGGAGGCATATCCGAAACCCATGGCTAAACCGAAGCCAAGTCCGAAGAAAATGGTGAGAGAGGTTACGGTAAGGCTCAATCCGGAGAAAATAAAACCGAAACCTGCAAGTATTGACGCGATGTATAAAACCAGTCTTGGTCCCAGGCGGTCCTGTATACGCCCGGCCG